>NZ_KV801824.1:247832-248690 GCF_001810545.1 Haemophilus sp. HMSC066D02
AGCCTTTTGGTGCATTAGGATTCACATTATAAAGCGAGGATTTATCCAACGATTGAGTCAGATGATTTAATACAACATCTCCCGCATCACCTTTATTAGCCACGCCATTATTGGTAAATTCAGGTGCTACATTTTCTTTATACGCAAATACTCCTAAATCTTTTACGCTTTCATTTTGTTTATAATAAATACTAGTATCGCTTTTAGTTGTATCGTATCTGTCCCATTTTCTTTTTTTCTTACCTTTATAAAAAGCCGTTAAACGACCAGCATCCGTTACAATAGTACGACCTTTCAACTCATCATTATGTAATTGACCATCCGCAATCTGAATCAACCCACCAGCGATCACTTTACTGTCTTGATTGTCTACACGCGCATCATTAAAATCGATACCGCCACCACTTAAAATCTTACCTTCCTGGTATTTTGGTTTAAGTACCACGGTTTCATTCACTGTACGGGTATAATCATACTCATGCCAGTTATCACTTTCGATTTTGCCGTCCGGTGAAAAAATATGGTAAAGATCTCTTATTTTTCGGTTTAATCCCCAGCGACCACTCTTGTTATCTTGTTTTACCTTATAAACCCCGGAGTCTTTACCGTAGATAGTCGAATCATTCCCAATTCGATACTCAAAAACCGGTGTAGACGAGGTATCCACATTTTCTGTTTCAAGGAAAAAGTGCTTATTCTCTACTGTCCCTGTATTAAAGGTAATCGCTTTGCTTTTCGCATTGTCGTAAAGGTTTAACGCTTCAATCACCCCATTGTAGTTGTGAACATACGCTGACTTACCTGTAGCTTGGTTGTTTTCATCCAACGCTTTACCCACATAAATCTTACCCATACTTA
>NZ_KV801825.1:0-243 GCF_001810545.1 Haemophilus sp. HMSC066D02
AACTTAAACGCACATATCCAACAGTGCGATAACCTAACCTGCTCCGTCCCCACATCGCAGTTTATCCAAGTACGGGAATATTAACCCGTTTCCCATCGACTACGCTTTTCAGCCTCGCCTTAGGGGCCGACTCACCCTGCCCCGATTAACGTTGGACAGGAACCCTTGGTCTTCCGGCGAACGGGTTTTTCACCCGTTTTATCGTTACTTATGTCAGCATTCGCACTTCTGATACGTCCAGCA
>NZ_KV801826.1:0-54623 GCF_001810545.1 Haemophilus sp. HMSC066D02
AACCCCGAGCTGAATGGCTTGGGGTTTTTGTTTTTAGATTGGAGTTTAATAAACTAAAAGTGCGGTCAACATCAGAAGAGTTTTATTAAAAGATGTTTAAATCTTTTAATGAGAAAATATAGGTGGAATGGTACAATCACCAAAATTTTTTATAGGATAAATAACACAAATGGCTCGTAAAAAGAAAAGTCGTAAAATTAGCGATATTATGCCAATTCGTAAATCAGATAAGAAACCTGAAGCACCGAAGCTATCAGGTAAGAAATTAACACGTTATGAATTAGATGCTAAGGCAAGAGAAGATAAGAAAAAACGTAAACATAAAGGTTTAGCATCGGGTTCTCGTCACAGTAACGCTGAGCAAAATAAGCATAATCAAGTCGTTGAACAAAAAGATCCGCGTATTGGCAGTCGTAAAAAGGTTCCACTGGTTGTTGAATTTGTAAATAAACCTGAGAAAGGGATGACAATTCCAGCAGTAAAAGAGCCGAAAAAACTTGCGCCTGAAGTTGAATTAGAACGCTTAGAAAATAATGAAATTCTAAATGAATTGTTGGATGCCTTAGATGAAGGTAAAACGATTAGTAAAGCCGATCAACAATTTGTGGATGAATGCTTAGATCGTATTGCTCAGTTAATGGAAGAATTGGGTATTCAAGATGAAGAAGAAACAGAGGATGACCTCTATCGAACCTTCGAGAAAATTGATATCAACCAGTTCAGATAATTGTCATGTGGCCGATTATTTTAAGTATCATTGCTTTGGGAATTATTGCTGGCGTATCATTTTATGCTTTCAAATTACTTAGGAAGTTACGCCATCAAAACACACTCATTAAACAGGCTAAAATAGCGCGTACAAAACGCCTAAAAGAGAGTATAGTAATTATCGCTAAAGCGATGCAAAATGGAGATTGCAACCATTCAGAAGGGGTGATTCGTTTATCAATGCTTTTACTCCCTTTTGGACAATCTTTACAGCCATATCAAGCGATGTATGCACTTTATAATATTGTAAAAGAAATGCCTACGCATGAAGCTCGGAAAGCATTGTTAAAAAAAGAAAGAATGAAACTCGATCTTGAGCGAGAAAGTGCAGAAGCAAAATTTGAAGAAGAAATTATGTTGGAGTTACGTCAGTTTTTAAATGACGTAGAGAAATTTGGGGAAGCTTAATGTCTGAAATTATTTGGGATCTTGCGTTAATTCAAAAATATAACCAATCAGGACCTCGTTATACATCTTATCCAACTGCATTAGAATTTAATGAAAGTTACACAAACGAAGATTTTATTGCAGCGGCTAATCGTTATCCGGAAAGACCACTTTCCCTTTACGTGCACATTCCGTTTTGTCACAAACTTTGCTATTTCTGTGGCTGTAATAAGGTGATTACTCGTCATCAACATAAGGCGGATATTTATCTTGATTACCTTGAAAAAGAAATCAAAGCGCGTTCAGAATTATTCAAAAATCGTGTTGCGACTCAAGTGCATTGGGGCGGCGGTACACCGACTTATTTGACAGAAGAACAATCTGCTCGTTTGATGAAGATGCTTAAAGACCATTTTACGATTGCGGATAATGCAGAAGTCAGTATTGAAATGGACCCACGCGAAATTGAACTCGATATGCTTGATCATTTACGCAATATTGGTTTTAACCGAATCAGTATGGGTGTACAAGATTTCAATAAAGCGGTTCAAAAAGCGGTAAACCGTGACCAAGATGAAGAGTTTGTGAATGCATTACTTGTTCGTGCTCGTGAGTTAGGTTTCCAATCTACTAATCTTGATTTAATTTATGGATTGCCACTTCAAAATGTAGAAAGTTTTATGTTCACATTACATAAAGTGATCGAATTGAATCCAGATCGTTTAAGTATCTTTAACTATGCTCATTTACCAAGTCGATTTGCGGGACAAGCAAAAATTAAAGAAGATCAATTACCGGCACCGGAAACAAAATTAGAAATCTTACAGAAAACGATCGAAACCTTAGGCAATGCAGGCTATAAGTTTATCGGTATGGATCACTTTGCTAAACCAGATGATGAATTAGCAATTGCTCAAGAGAAAGGTGTATTACACCGAAATTTCCAAGGCTATACCACGCAAGAAGAATGTGATTTGCTCGGTTTAGGTGTATCAGCCATTAGTTTATTAGGCGATACATATGCTCAAAACCAAAAAGAATTAAAGCATTATTATCATGATGTAGAAAATTCAGGTATTGCACTGCATAAAGGCTTAGTGATGACAGAAGAAGATTGCTTACGCCGTGATGTGATTAAGCAATTGATTTGTAACTTTAAGCTTGATTTTGCACCAATTGAAAAACAATATAATATTGATTTCAAAGAGCACTTTGCTGAAGATTTACAGTTATTACAGCCATTACTTGAAGATGGATTAATTTCTGAAACAGAAACAGGTTTACAAGTTTCGCCTAAAGGTCGATTATTAATCCGTAATATTTGCTTATGCTTTGATACCTATTCAAGAGCAGCGGCAAAACGACAACAATTCTCTCGAATTATTTAGTCATACAAAAACGGTCAAGACTTATATCTTGACCGTTTTTCTTTTTATTTATTTTGCAATACTTTCTAGTGCCCATAATTCACTGAGATTTTCTCTGCGACGAATTAAATGAGCTTTGTTTCCATCCACTAACACTTCAGCCGTACGTGGACGAGAATTGTAGTTTGAGGACATACTTGCACCATAAGCACCAGCAGAACGTTGAGCAATATAATCCCCTTCAGCAATAGCGAGCTCACGCTGTTTACCTAGGAAGTCAGAGGTTTCGCATACCGGGCCAACAACATCATAAACGGCTTTTTCACGCCCTAAAGTGCGGTCAATTTCAATGATGTTCATATAAGCTTCATAGAGTGCAGGGCGAATCATATCGTTCATGCCGGTATCGGTAATCGCGAAGTTGCGGCTTTCATTACTTTTTAGGTATTGAACTTTAGCTACTAAAATCCCCGCATTCGCCGCGATCGCTCGACCTGGTTCTAAAATAATTTCGAGATCTTCATAATCTTTTAATTTATTTAGTAACGCAGTGGCATAATAACTTGGATGTGGAGGTGTTTCATCAGTATAAGTTACGCCTAAACCACCGCCGAGATCTAAGTGTTTTAACGTGATGCCATCTTCTTTTAATTGTTCCATTAAACGAATGAGGCGATCAGTTGCATCTAAGAAGGGTTGTAATTCAGTCAGCTGAGAGCCAATATGGCAATCCATACCCGTAATTTTTACATGAGGTAAGGTTGCAGCTAATTTATAGACTTCACGTGCTTCATCTACGCTCACACCAAATTTATTTTCCTTTAATCCCGTAGAAATGTAAGGGTGAGTATGGGCATCAACATCGGGGTTCACGCGTAAAGAAATAGGGGCTACTTTACCCATTTCACCCGCAATTTGGTTGATATGGTGTAATTCCGCAACAGATTCCACATTAAAACAACGAATGCCTACTTCTAATGCTCGCATAATTTCTGCGCGAGATTTTGCTACACCGGAAAAAACAACTTTTGATGCCTCTCCGCCAGCTGCCAATACGCGTTCTAATTCGCCTTGCGAAACGATATCAAAGCCTGATCCTAACTTCGCCATGACATTCAAGATACCAATATTGGAATTGGCTTTAACGGCATAACAAATCAAGTGTGGATGCTTTCCTAAAGCAGAATCAAAGGCATGCCAATGGCGTTCAAGTGTGGCACGAGAATAAATATAAAGCGGTGTGCCGAATTCTTCAGCGAGTTGTTTGACGGGCAAATCTTCAACATAAAGTTGCTCGTTTTTATATTGGAAAAAATCCATGACAAATCCTTTAAGTGCGGTCAGTTTTTATTGTGTTTTTTGCGTGCTTTGCGGCTGTTCTTTTTCAGGAAAATATAATGGTCCTTTTACACCGCAACCTGTAGCCAAAGTGCAGAATGCACCTAATAACAAAATAGAAAGTAATTTTTTCATTTTTCAATCTCTTTAATAAGTAAAATCTGCCTTTGCCAACGAGGCGAAAGGCTTTATAATTCACGGCATTCTATCAGATTTAATCGGAAAATTTTATGAATGTTGCAGAATTTCACCAAAATATTGAACAGGTTTGGCAAAAAATTGAAGAAACGTTAGAGAATCAAGGTTGTGATGTGGATTGCGAAACGCAAGGTTCGGTATTCACGATCACATTTGATGACCGCTCACAAATCGTGATTAATAAACAAGAACCCCTTCTTGAGCTTTGGCTTGCGAGCCGCTTGGGTGGTTTTCATTTTGCCTATAAAAACAATGATTGGGTGGCAAATGATGGCAAACGCTTTTGGGATTGTTTAACCGAGGCGGTTGCCGCTCACGGAGAAACGGTAACATTCTAATGGCCGAACTCGCGGAACATGCCCCGCAAAAAACAGACTTGAAAACGACTGCACTTCATACGTTGCGGTCTGTTTTTGGTTACCAATCTTTCCGCAAAGGGCAGGAAGAAGTGATTCATGCTGCGTTAAGCGGTCAGGATGCCTTAGTGGTGATGGCCACAGGAAATGGTAAATCCTTGTGTTATCAAATTCCAGCACTTTGTTTTCCAGGTCTCACATTAGTGATTTCGCCTTTGATTTCTTTAATGAAAGATCAGGTGGATCAACTCCAAGCAAACGGCATTGAAGCCGATTTTCTAAACTCTAGTCAGACGCCAGAACAACAACAGCAAGTTGAAAATAAGCTGATTTCAGGTCAATTAAAATTATTATATGTTTCACCTGAAAAAGTGATGACAAACAGCTTTTTTCAGCTGATTTCTTATGCTCAAATTTCCTTTATCGCCATTGATGAAGCACACTGTATTTCGCAATGGGGGCATGATTTTCGTCCTGAATATACCCAACTTGGTGGCTTAAAAGCGGCATTTCCAAATGCGCCAATTATGGCATTAACGGCAACAGCGGATTACGCGACGAGACAGGATATTCTCACTCATCTTAAATTAGACAATCCTCATAAATACATTGGCAGTTTTGACCGTCCGAATATTCGTTATACGTTGGAAGAAAAATTTAAGCCGATGGAGCAGCTTACACGTTTTGTCTTAGCTCAAAAAGGCAAAAGTGGCATTGTGTATTGCAATAGTCGTTCGAAAGTAGAACGTATAGCCGAAACTTTACGAAATAAAGGCGTGTCGGCTGCAGCGTATCATGCGGGAATGGAAACTGCACTACGTGAACGTGTTCAGCAAGATTTCCAACGAGACAATGTCCAAGTTGTGGTTGCGACGATTGCGTTTGGCATGGGGATTAATAAATCTAACGTACGTTTTGTTGCCCATTTTGATTTGCCGAGAAGCATTGAATCATATTATCAAGAAACTGGTCGCGCGGGGCGAGATGATTTACCTGCGGAAGCGGTGCTTTTCTACGAACCGGCTGATTATGCTTGGTTGCAGAAAATTTTGCTTGAGAAACCAGAGACGCCACAACGTCAAATTGAGCAACATAAATTGGAAGCCATAGGTGAATTTGCGGAAAGTCAGACTTGCCGCCGTTTAGTGTTACTCAATTATTTTGGTGAATATCGTCAAACGCCTTGTCAAAATTGCGATATTTGTCTTGACCCGCCAAAGAAATATGATGGCTTAATTGATGCGCAAAAAGTGATGTCGACGATTTATCGTGTGGGACAATGTTTCGGTGTGCAATATGTGATTGCCGTATTGCGAGGGATGCATAGCCAAAAAATTGTGGAGCGCCAACATGATAAGCTAAGTGTTTATGGTATTGGCAAAGATAAAAGCAAAGAACATTGGCAATCTGTCATTCGTCAACTGATTCATCTTGGTTTTATTCAACAAGTGCTCGGTGAGTTTAATAGTGCAACGCTTCAGCTCACAGAAAGCGCTCGCCCTGTTTTAAAAGGCGAAGTGCCGCTTGAATTGGCGATGCCGCGCATTTCATCCATTAATAAAATTGTGCATACGTCTCATAAAAATACGGTGGCAAATTACGATAAAGATCTGTTTGCTCGTTTGCGTTTCTTACGGAAGCAACTTGCGGATAAAGAAAATATTCCGCCGTATATTGTCTTTAACGATGCGACGTTGCAGGAAATGGCGCAATATATGCCTACAAGTAATATTGAAATGTTACAAATTAATGGCGTAGGGGCGATCAAATTAGAACGCTTTGGACAGCCGTTTATGGCATTGATTCGAGAGCACAAAGCGATTTTAGAAAAGTCAGAAAAAGAATAAGTGCGGTCAAAAAACAAAGAATTTTTCGACTGCACTTTTTTCTAGCTGGCACTTACATCTTGTTCATCGCGTAATTGACGGTCAAAGACTTGTGCACAATCATCGGTACCCGAACCATACCAAGTGGTATCACGCAATGCTACTTCACCTTTACGGTATTTTTCCACTTCGCTTTTCTTCACCAAATAACCCGTTACACGAATTAAATCAGTATTTTTAAGGTAAGTGGTGATATAGCGGTAACCTTGCGAAAATGAACCATCGATAATATCAACGACGGCACCTAAATGATCCACATAGGTTTGGTCAAAGGCAAACAAATCTCCCGTACCTGATGGGAAATACTTATGGAATGGTGCTGATTGTTTTAAATGAGCTAATAATGTTGGTTCTTCACCCACACGAATGCGATGTGCAGGCGCATTACGTTTATCTTCTTCATGATTGCTTGCACCCACTTGCGCATGTAATAAATAACGGTTGCCCGTGCGTTCAGCATACACGCCTTCATGGTTATCCGTGACTTCTTTCAATTTATCCATAATTAAGGTCGCAATTTCATCACCGCGTTGGCTTTTACCAAAGGTTTCATTTAATCCTTCTTGTTGCAATAAATGATTTGCCGCATCTGCGAGACCAACAATGGCAAACATTCCCGTAAAATTAGTGCGTTTGATAAAACCTTCTTTTTCGAGGAATGAGGTATTGAAGAAGTTACTTTCTTCCACGACAAATTTATGGCGTTTATCCATAGTGGAGAGCGCACATTTTGCTACGCGAGGTAAAAGTTCATTGACCATTTCATCCACTGTTTTACAGGCGCGCGCGATAGTACCTAAGCGCAAACGCGTGAGGGTATAAGCTCCGCCGCATTCAGGCAGTGCGTTATAGCAGCTTGCAATACCATATTGTTCGCCTAGGTCAGAAATGTAGTAAGCATCATTGGCAAAAGACGGTTTAGAAACTAATAAACAGGCTTTTGCTGCTAATTCTGCAAATTCACGACTTGTTTTACTCTTATCGTAACGAATGGTCATATTGGGTGTTGGTGCTTCTAGCTCAATAACTGCTTTTAAAATCAAACGTCCTGCTTTGGTGTCATAAGGCCCAATATTGGCATGGCAGAATGAATCTGGCACGGTTTTATCCACATGATTTAAGAAACGTTTAATTTTGATGTAGTCTTGTTCTTCATCGGTAATAAACGGGTCAAGTAGCATGTCTAAACGCCCAATGTAAACCGGGAATGTGGTAATTGATGGCACATGGGAATATAAAATCAATAAGCCATCTAATGCTTCATCAAGATTTTTTGGTGCTGGCAATTCAAGGAATTCACAGCCTTTTTTAATATACACATTGTAATCTGGCAAAATATAACGCGGGCGATAAATCGCATAGCCTTCATTTAAATCACAGATCATTTGATTTTGAAGGAATTGCCATTCTTCATCCGTGTAGCCTAATAATTCACGAGGGTCAAATAATCGCTCGGCAATATTGCCTAAACACATGAGTTTTTGTTGATAGGTGAGCGTGTTGGATTTTACGGTATCCAAAATATCTTGAAGAGATGCAAGCATAATAATGTCCTGATTAAAAAGGGTAGCTTATTTTAAGTCAGTGAATGAGTGATGACAATTTTGACAATGTGATCTGCATCACATTTATGATATTTATCAGTCAATTCGGTTATATCATATGACGTTAAAATGTTTGGGTTTTATTGGGTTTCCCATTATGATGTCGGCGTTAAACATAAACAGGAATAATATGAAAAAAGCACGGGTGATTCCTCACACCAGTTGGGCAGCCAAATCGCTATGGTCAGTCGAAGGTAAAACGATGTCGATGCTCTTATTTGCATTGGCAATACTGGGCATAGGAGATGGCTTAATTGTGCTCGCTAATTTGGGCTCTTCACCTTGGACTGTGCTTTCTCAAGGTGTGGCATTACAAGCTAAAGTGAGTATCGGTTGGTCATCATTTTGGATTAGCTGTTTGGTGATGTTAGCCTGGATTCCCCTCAAATTAAGGCTTGGACTGGGCACCATTCTGAATATTATTGTGATTGCCTTTTTCCTTGGCTTAACCACGAAAATTGTGCCAGAACCAACCGCACTTTTTAGCCGAATTTTATTCGGTGGAATTGGGCTTTTGCTTTATGGACTAGGGACGGCATTGTATTTAACCTGTCATCAAGGCGCAGGCCCACGGGATGGTTTAATGGTGGGGCTTTGTCAACGCCTTCATTTAAAAGTGGGGATTGTGAGAACAAGCCTTGAAGTGTCGGTTTGTGTGTTGGGTTATATTCTCGGCGGCACAGTTGGAATTGGTACTGTTGTTTTTGCCGCCGCAATAGGTTGGATTGTGCAGTTATGCTTAAACTCAATTGCTCGCTTGCCACATCTTCCGCACGAAGGGGATAATCTCCACTAAGGCATCATCAATAGAAATTAAGCCTAAGTTCATTTCGTCTTTCCCTTTTGGTGGACAGAAAGCAAGATGTTTATCTACATTGTTAATCGGTTTCCAACGACGAGGCTGAGATGAGCGACTGTTTGGATAGAATCCGATTGTTGGCACATTGAATGCACTGCTTAAATGCAATGGTCCAGTAGAGCCTGCAATGAATAAATCCGCACAAGCCAGAGAGTGTGCAAAATCAACTAATCCTTTATTCTTATCGTAAACAACCACATTTGGGCTGTCGATTTTTGCCGCTAACTCAT
Source organism: Haemophilus sp. HMSC066D02 (assembly GCF_001810545.1). NCBI lineage: Bacteria > Pseudomonadati > Pseudomonadota > Gammaproteobacteria > Pasteurellales > Pasteurellaceae > Haemophilus > Haemophilus sp. HMSC066D02. The sequence continues at coordinate 8,994 of NZ_KV801826.1, forward strand.
GGGCTTTTTCACTTTCACCAGGTCCTGCTGTTAAGATAATCTGGCAATCAAATTCGCTTAACAAACCTTGTATCAATTGAGCATATTGTGTCAACGAAAGACTTGTTGCTGAACCACCTGTTCCGCTATGCACAAATACCCATTTTTTATCTGGCGATAAACCGAATTGTTCTTGAAGAAAAACACGTTGATTTTTAACCGCACTTTCAGGAAGTGAAAGGTAAGGTGGTTTGGGTTCCACAATCGGCATGTTATGTTTCTTTAAGAATGCACGAGCAAGATCTTGATTGTACTCTGCTTCAGATTTTTCTGAGCGTGAACGGCGTTGTGTTAAACGATGGTTATAAAGTATTTGCACCCATTTTGTTGCGGGTGCAAGACGATAAGGAATCCCACTTTTCCATGCTAATTTACCGTTATGGGTATTGGAAAAGAAGCTAATCATGCCATCAAATTGCTGCTCTTTGATTTCTTTAACAAGACGATTAAAATCCGCTTTGTCGTTCTTGGCACTATCAATGATGACATCATCTAAATAGGGGCAAATTTGAGCCAATGGGGCTGTATAAGCTGGCACAAGTGCGGTCAGTTTTAGCTCAGGATTTGAGGCTTTCAACATCGCAAATGCCGGAAACGCCTGAACAAAATCGCCCAATTTATCGTTACGAATGACTAAAATCTTTTTCATATTTTCTCTTGTTAAATAAAAAACCGCACGAGAAAGTGCGGTCTTATTTTAGTCTATTTTTATGGATTATAAAACATCAACGCAGTTTAAGTCTTCGAAAGATTGCTCTAAGCGTTTAGACATTGATTCTTCCATTTTACGTAACCAAACACGTGGGTCGTAGTATTTTTTGTTTGGTGCATCAGGACCTTCAGGGTTACCTAATTGACCTTGAAGATAAGCTTCATTTGCTTTATAGAAGTTTAAAATACCATTCCATGCAGCCCATTGAGTATCAGTATCGATATTCATTTTGATTGCACCATAGCTAATTGCTTCGCGGATTTCTTCGCGGCTAGAACCTGAGCCACCGTGGAAGACGAAGTTGATTGGTTTAGCAGGAAGATTGCGTTCTTTTGCAACGAACTCTTGTGATGCACCTAAAATAGATGGTTTTAATTTTACGTTACCTGGTTTGTAAACACCGTGTACGTTACCGAATGCTGCTGCAACGGTAAAGTTAGGGCTTACTGGGTTTAATTGGTCGTAAACATAAAGCACATCAGATGGTTGAGTGTATAAGCGAGATTCATCGACATCTGAGTTATCTACACCGTCTTCTTCGCCACCGGTAATACCGATTTCGATTTCAAGGGTCATACCTAACTTGTCCATACGAGCAAGGTATTCACGGCAGATTGCCATGTTTTCTTCCATTGGTTCTTCAGATAAATCAAGCATGTGAGAAGAGAATAATGGACGACCAGTTTCTGCAAAGTGTTTTTCACCCGCTTCAAGTAAGCCATCGATCCATGGAAGTAATTTTTTCGCCGCGTGGTCAGTATGAAGAATAACGGGAACACCGTATTCTTTGGCTAAAGTATGAACGTGTTTCGCACCTGCGATGGCACCTAAAACGTCTGGACGTGCACCGCTTGTTGGTTTGATACCTTTACCTGCGTAGAAAGCTGCACCACCGTTTGAGAATTGGATAATTACTGGCGCTTTCACACGTGCAGCGGTTTCCAATACAGCGTTTACGGAGTCAGAGCCCACGCAGTTTACTGCTGGAATTGCGAAGTTGTTTGCTTTGGCATAAGCAAAGATTTTTTGAACATCTTCACCTGTTACTACGCCAGGTTTTACGATATCTAATAATTTAGCCATAGTTGTGTTTCCTTTTGTTTTGGAGGATTCATTCCTCCGTTTGAAGAATCAATATTTATCCCCTCTGTGCAGAGGGGATAGAAGCCATTTAATTAACCGTTCGCACGTTTTTCAAGAATTTCTACTGCAGGTAATACTTTACCTTCAACGAATTCTAAGAATGCACCGCCACCGGTAGAGATATAAGAGATTTTATCTGCAATACCGAATAAATCGATAGCCGCTAAAGTATCACCACCACCAGCGATAGAGAATGCATCGCTGTTTGCAATCGCGTGAGAAATGATTTCAGTCCCTTTACGGAAGTTAGGGAATTCAAACACGCCAACTGGACCATTCCATAAAACAGTTTTTGCATTTTTGATGATTTCAGCTAATTGTTCAGCAGATTTGTCACCGATATCGAAGATAGATTCATCATCTTTCACTTCGGTCACTGATTTTTCTGTTGCAGGTGCAGTTTCAGAGAATTCAGTACCTACACGTACATCAACAGGTACTGGAATGTCAGTGCTTGCTGCTAATTCTTTTGCTACAGGGATTAAATCTGCTTCATATAAAGATTTACCCACATTGTGGCCTGCTGCTGCGATGAAAGTATTCGCAATACCGCCGCCCACGATGATTTGGTCAGCAATTTTTGAAAGAGAGTTTAATACTTCTAATTTAGTGGAAACTTTTGAACCGCCTACGATCGCAACCATTGGGCGAGCAGGTTCTTTTAATGCTTTACCTAATGCATCTAACTCAGCCGCTAATAATGGACCTGCACAAGCAACCGGTGCAAACTCTGCTACACCGTAAGTTGACGCTTGCGCACGGTGAGCGGTACCGAATGCATCCATCACGAATACATCGCAAAGTGCGGCATATTTTTTACCTAATTCAGGATCGTTTTTCTTCTCACCTTTGTTCACACGTACGTTTTCTAAAACAACGATTTCGCCTTCTTTAACATCCACACCGTTTAAGTAGTCTTGCACTAAACGCACATTGAAACCTGCGTCTTTTAAGTAATCAACAACCGGTTGTAAAGAATCTTCAGGTTTGAATTCACCTTCAGTTGGACGACCTAAGTGAGAGGTAACCATCACTTTTGCGCCTTTCTCTAAAGCCAGTTTTAACGTCGGGATAGTCGCACGAATACGCGCATCAGATGTCACTTTGCCATCTTTTACCGGTACGTTTAAGTCTGCGCGAATAAATACACGTTTACCTTTTAAATCTAAGTCGGTCATTTTGATTACTGACATAAGCTTTCCTCTTGGGTTAGTTAAAATTAAACGGGGACATTATACCTAGTTCTTACTAGGTTGTAACGATGTAGATCAAATAAAAAAGCGAATTATGCTTATTTAGGGCAATCGATTACTTGCCATTGGCGATTGTAACAAATGAATAGTTCATTATGGCTCGCCCCTAAATAAGCGCCTTTTAATTGCGGATTATTTTGCTTCATCCATTGAAATAATTCTTTACGGCTTAATTGTTCGTTTGGCAAGGAAAGCGATTCAAATAATGCTTTCTCTTGTTTGAAATAAGCTTCTGCTGAATCAAAAGCGCAGCTACCGTGTTTTTCCCATTCGCCTTGCAACAATTTTGCGCCTGGCGAGATTGAAAGGTAAGGCTCGAGGGTTTCAATTGGAAGTGGTGCTAAATCACCCTTACAAAAACGAGGGTGATCCGTAACAGAACGCGCATTCGCATTTTGTGGCCATAAGCCATGCACTACCCAGCCGAATTGATTTTTTGTACTACATTGATATTGCGCTGAATCGGGTAAATTATTGCCATATTGCGCACGTTGTTTTTCACAGAATGCAGGTGACCAAGATAAGGCCAACATATAGTAATCAACAGGCGCATTTTTGTTTTGTCCAATGGCATCATCGCGCATGATGACATCATAATTCCCCAAATCTTGGGTATTTTTGACCGCACTTTGGCTTTGTTGTTGTGTGGTTGTTGGGGCGGGTTTTGTGTCTTTTTTGTGTTCAGTGAAATATTGCCAAATGCTAAATGCGGCAAGGGCAATAAGGGAAAGAGTAGAAACCTGTTTTTTCATAAAAATCCTGTTTAAATTTTGTCAATTTTGCTTTTGTCGGCTATAATTCGCCGCTTTCTCATATAAAGGAATGGTATGGCGTTACTGATCACAAATAAATGCACAAACTGCGATATGTGTCTCCCCGAATGTCCGAATGAAGCAATTTCAATCGGCGAGGAGATCTATGTGATCGATCCTGTACTTTGTACGGAATGTGTTGGTCATTATGACACGCCAACTTGCCAAAAAGTTTGCCCGATTACCAACTGCATCAAGCCAGATCCTGAACATCAAGAAAGCGAAGAGCAGCTTTGGGAACGTTTTGTGATGATTCACCATTCGGATAAGTTGTAGAATTTACCTGATCTTTTTCTTTTCGTCCAATGACTATGAATAAAACGAAGTTAATTAAAATCGCCATCATTCTGATTTATTTGTTCAGTCCCATTGATATTTTGCCTGAAGCGGTGCTTGGTCCATTAGGTTTAGTGGATGATGCGGCTGCGATTGCCTTATTAATTCGAATTTTATTGAAAAAATAAAAACTTGAATAAAATCAACCGCACTTTGCTTTTCTTATTCTTGCAAAATTCCGTCAATTTCTCTAAACTACGCGTCGGAAAATTTCTTTCCTCATCATTTCACTTTAAACGCTACCCGTGAGTAGCAAAAGGAACCTCAATCATGACAAACGTCAATCAATATGGCTGGAAAGCCTTGGTTGGATCAGCTGTCGGCTATGCGATGGACGGATTCGATCTTCTTATTCTTGGATTTATGCTTAGTGCCATTTCGGCCGATCTTAATTTAACTCCCGCACAATCTGGCTCATTAGTTACCTGGACACTTATTGGTGCAGTGGTGGGCGGTATTGTATTTGGTGCATTAAGCGATCGTTATGGGCGTGTACGCGTGCTGACTTGGACAATCGTCCTCTTCGCCGTATTTACCGGTTTATGTGCAATCGCACAAGGCTATTGGGATTTATTAATTTATCGCACTATCGCGGGTATCGGTTTGGGTGGTGAATTTGGTATCGGTATGGCATTAGCCATTGAAGCTTGGCCCGCAAAACACCGTGCAAAAGCCGCGTCTTACGTAGCATTAGGTTGGCAAGTTGGTGTGTTAGCGGCTGCGTTACTCACCCCTGTATTGCTTCCACATATCGGCTGGCGCGGTATGTTCGTTGTTGGTATCTTCCCAGCGTTTGTGGCCTGGTATTTACGTACCCGTTTACACGAACCTGAAATTTTCTCACGAAAACAGACCGCACTTTCTACCCAAAAAATATCCAAATTGGAATCTTTCCAACTCTTAGTAAAAGACAAAGCAACCACAAAAGTGAGCCTAGGTGTAGTAGTGTTAACTTCCGTACAAAACTTCGGTTACTACGGCATTATGATTTGGATGCCAAACTTTTTATCTAAACAACTTGGCTTTAGTTTAACGAAATCAGGTTTATGGACGGCGGTGACCGTATGCGGCATGATGGCAGGGATTTGGATTTTTGGTCGCTTAGCCGATAGAATCGGACGTAAACCAAGTTTCTTATTATTCCAACTTGGTGCTGTGATCAGCATCATCACTTACTCTCAATTAACTGACCCAACCGCTATGTTGGTGGCTGGTGCCTTCTTGGGGATGTTCGTCAACGGCATGATGGGCGGTTATGGGGCGTTAATGGCAGAAGCCTATCCGACAGAAGCGCGTGCAACAGCACAAAATGTATTGTTTAACTTAGGTCGTGCCGTAGGTGGTTTTGGACCGGTTGTTGTTGGCGCGATTGTCTCTGCGTACTCATTCAGTATTGCGATTGCTTTCTTAGCAGTGATTTATGTGATCGACATGGTAGCGACGGTCTTCTTAGTACCAGAATTAAAAGGCAAAGAATTAAGCTAAGTGCGGTCAAAAAAATTAACGTTTTTGAAAACATCGGTATGAAAGCCGATGTTTTTTATTTGTGAAAAATCAGCCAATTTCAACCGTACTTTATGCTAAACTATAAGCAATTTTCCCAATTTTGAAGAATTATCGTGTACGCTAAACGTTCAGTTTCTACCCGTATTGCTAAATATTTATTTGTAGTCATTATCTTCATGGGCATTATTAGCTCATTGAGTTTGCTAGTGATGGCCAGTAATAAATCGGATGCGGAAGCCATTAATATCTCCGGTTCTTTGCGTATGCAAAGTTATCGACTATTAACGGAAATGGAACGTTCGCCGGATACGGTTGAGCAGAATCTGGTGCGTTATCAACGTAGCCTCAATGCTGAGGCCTTGCTTTCTGTGCAGAATCAGCTTTTTGCACCTTCAGGGGTGAGGGAATCCTATCAAAAAATTCTAAAACGCTGGGCAGTGATGTCTGATTTCGCTCGTGCACATCAAATCGAAAAATATCATGCTGAACTGAAAAGTTATGTACAAGATGTCGATGATTTCGTGTTGGAATTGCAACGCTTTGCTGAACAAAAATGGATTAGTGCAGTTTCTGTGCTATGTGTTTCAATGCTATTGATCCTTGCGATGGTGTCTTATATCATTTGGTATATGAAGCGCGAAGTTGTGAAGCCTTTAGAGCAGATGACCAAAGCCAGTATGCAAGTGCAAATGGGGCAGTTTAAACATATCCAGCTTGATACAGAAAGTGGTAACGAGCTTGGTGTTTTGGCAAAAGTGTTTACACAAATGTCATCGGAATTAGGGCGACTTTATTCACGTTTAGAAGATGCCGTTAATGAGAAAACGCAAAAATTGCGCCAAACTAACCGCTCTTTAACGACGCTTTATCAAAGCTCGCAGTTGCTTACGCCCACGAAGATTAATGATAAAATTCTCAGTCAAGTGCTCAATCATATTCGTGTCAGCGAACATTTACGCTACATTGAGTTAGAAATTTTCGGATCAGAACATTGGGAAATTTCTTTTGGTCAAAAAGATCCTAAACAATCACTTCAAGTTGAAGAACTTTCCATTGAAAATGAAAACTTAGCAGTGCTCTCATGGCAAGCAGGTTTGCCTTGTCCAGATCCTCGCATGATGAAAAACTTAGGGCAAATGGTGGCAAAAGCGTTGTATTCACACAAAACGCAACGCCAACAAGAGCAACTTTTGCTGATGGAAGAGCGGTCAATTATTGCACGGGAATTACATGACTCGTTGGCACAAGTATTGTCTTTCTTACAAATTCAATTAACGCTGTTAAAGCATAATTTGAAGAAAGAAGACGAGGAATCAAAAGAAAAAAGTATTGCCATCATTGGTGAATTTGAACAAGCCTTATCAGATGGGTATTCTCAATTACGAGAATTATTGGCGACATTCCGTTTAACGGTACAAGAAGCCAACTTGCAGGTTGCCTTGGAGCAAGTTATCGAAAGTTTGCGTTCACAAACGAAGATGCAAATGACCGTAGAATGTAGTTTGCCCTCACAAAGTTTAAATCCACAAGAATTAGTGCACGTTCTACAAATTGTACGTGAGGCAACGTTAAATGCGATTAAACACTCAAAAGGCACGCTGATTGAAGTGAAAGCCCATATTAATGCCGAGGGTGAATATGAAATTCTTGTGCAAGATAATGGTGTCGGGATTCCGACATTAGATGAGCCAGAAGGGCATTATGGTTTAAATATCATGACTGAACGCAGTCGCCAATTAAATGCTCAGCTTACAATTTCAAAAGGGGAACAAGGTGGTACGATGGTTAAAATCACACTCCCTCACACGTTTTTTTAAGGAAAGTTCATGCAAAGTTTACAACCGTTTCACACCTTCAATATTCCGGCAAATGCACGTGAAATCATTGAAGCTACATCGATTGAACAAATCCAACAAGCTTGGCAAAAAGCACAAGCTGAAAATCTACCTGTCTTATTTTTAGGCCAAGGCAGCAACATGCTGTTTTTAGAAGATTTCCAAGGTGTTATAATTGTTAACCGTTTATCAGGTATTCAACATACAGAAGATAACGATTACCATTATTTACATGTCAATGGTGGTGAAAATTGGCACCAGTTGGTGGAATGGTCACTCTCGCAAGGAATTAATGGTTTAGAAAACCTTGCGCTCATTCCAGGTTGTGCTGGTTCTGCTCCTATTCAAAATATTGGTGCGTATGGCGTAGAATTTAAAGATGTGTGTGATTATGTGGATGTATTGAATCTCAACACGGGTGAACAATTCCGTTTACAGGCGAACGAATGTGAATTTGGTTATCGTGAAAGTATTTTTAAGCATCGCTATGCACAAGGCTATGTGATTACAGCAGTTGGATTGAAATTAGCCAAAAATTGGCAACCAATTTTAAAATATGGCTCATTAGTGAATTTTGATCCTCAAACTGTAACGGCAAAACAAGTTTTTGATGAAGTGTGCCATATTCGCCGTAGTAAATTGCCCGATCCTAAAGAGTTTGGTAATGCGGGCAGTTTCTTCAAAAATCCTGTGGTGAGCGCCGAGCAATTTGCGAAAATTCAAAAACAGGTCGAAAATCTACCGCACTTTCCTCAACCGGATGGTTCAGTGAAACTGGCAGCGGGTTGGTTAATTGATCAATGCTATTTAAAAGGTTTTCAAATCGGTGGCGCGGCGGTTCATCAACAGCAGGCTTTAGTGCTGATTAATAAAGGTAATGCCACTGGGCAGGATGTTGTTAAGCTAGCACATCATATCCGTCAAACCGTGGCAGATAAATTTGGTGTGTATTTACAGCCAGAGGTACGCTTTATGGGCGAAAAGGGTGAAGTGAATTCAGAGCAAGCCATTAGTTAATTTATAGGGGAAAGCAATTATGAACTTTAAAGACATTTTAGAGACTTTACCAAGCATTGATCACCTAACAGGTTTAGATGTATTAAACGATGAAACCGTAATTCATCATATTCCTGCTGCACCAGGCAAGCTTGGATCGCTTCGTCTTTATCATGCGTTAGCAGAAAAATTTAACGGGAAATTAGACCGCACTTCTGCACAACAAGGCATTGAATGGTTTGCTGAACACGTTGAAGATGCGAAACAAAATCCTGGAAAACACCCGAATATTGATTTATTGTTTAAAGTGGTGGCAGAGGATGTAGTTTATTCACTTGTGCCATTAAACTAATTTGGAAAATTTTCAGTAATTAATTTGAACTTTTAATCGTTAAAAACTGTCAAATGAAACAAATTGAGGTATAATGACAACAGTTGTTATACAATAACAAATAAGTAATGAGTCGGGGCGTCGCTCCGCATGCTGTGAGGAGAAGAATGAATAAAGAAACTCAAATGATGTTAGTTCCTCAAGGTAGCATCGAAGGTTATATTCGAGCAGCAAACGAATATCCGATGCTAACTGCAGAGGAAGAAAAAAGCTTAGCAGAACGTTTGTATTATGACGGTGATATTGAAGCAGCGAAAAAATTAGTTTTATCACACTTACGTTTTGTTATTCATGTTGCGCGTGGTTATTCAGGTTATGGATTACCGCAAGCAGATTTAATTCAAGAAGGTAATATCGGATTAATGAAAGCGGTAAAACGTTTTAATCCGGAAGTGGGTGTTCGCCTTGTATCTTTTGCGGTGCATTGGATCAAAGCTGAAATCCATGAATATGTCCTTCGCAACTGGCGTATTGTGAAAGTTGCTACCACGAAAGCACAACGTAAATTGTTCTTTAACCTACGTAAAACTAAACAACGTTTAGGTTGGTTCAATGAAAACGAAGTGGATATGGTGGCGAATGAGCTTGGTGTGTCAAAAGAAGATGTCATCGAAATGGAATCCCGTATGACAGGGGCTGATGTCGGCTTTGATTTGCCAACAGACGATGATGACGAAGCTTATGCACCTTCTTTATATTTAGAAGATAAAAGCTCAAACTTTGCGGCAGAACTTGAAAGCGAAAACTTTGAAGAACAAGCAACAGAAAAATTAGGTACAGCCTTAGCAAATCTTGACGAACGTAGCCAAGATATTATCAAAGCACGTTGGTTAGATGATGATAAAGCCACCCTTCATGATCTTGCAGCAAAATATAATGTGTCTGCAGAACGTATTCGTCAGCTTGAAGCAAACGCACTGAAAAAACTTAAAAGTGCGGTTGATTTCTAAGCTGTTTTGATAAAAAGAAAACCTGTCGATTATCGACAGGTTTTTTTATTTATTTCTTTTTGGATTTGCCCCACATTTTATCTTCTTGGCCTCGCCATAAGCGCTGAATGTTGTCGTGGTGGCGATAAATCAGCAAACAGCAAACTAAGGCAACGGGGAAGGTAAATTCTGGTTTAAGCCACCAAACATAAAACGGTACAAGAAGTGCAGTGATAACCGCACTTAATGAGGAATAGCGACTAATTAAGAAGACTAACAACCAAGTGCCAAGCGTTGAACCAGCGACGCCCCAAGAGATGGGCGCAATGGCACCGAATGCGGTCGCTACACCTTTCCCGCCTTTAAATTGAAAGAAAATGGGGAAAATATGGCCTAAACACGCACCCAAGGCAACCATGCCTAATTCAAATTGTGTGAGTCCTAAATAATAACCCGCCCAAACAGGTAACATTCCTTTTAAAATATCGCAAATTAATACTGCAAGCGCCGCCCAACGTCCGCCAATACGCAATACATTGGTCGCACCAGGGTTATGAGAGCCATTTTTTCGCGGGTCAGGCAAGCCTGCTACCTTACAAATCAAAATTGCACTGGAAATCGAACCCAGTAAATAAGCAAAAATCATATAAAAAAGGGCAAATAGGCTCATTTTGTGCTCCACAATCTTGATTGTATTTGAAAAACTTGTTCGTTATTTTAACCAAACTTGATAGCATAAGCCCACTATATTTTTACAGGAATGAGAGATGGATCGTATTTTTATTGAAGAATTAGTGGTCTTCGCACAAATTGGGGTGTATGACTGGGAGCAACAAATCAAACAAAAGCTCGTTTTTGATTTGGAAATGGCATGGGATTGTCAAAAAGCCGCAGAAACAGATGATGTGCAATACTGCCTCAATTATGCGGAAGTGAGTCAATTTATTTTAGATTATGCCCAAGCTAAGCCATTTTTATTGATTGAGCGTGTGGCTTATGAAGTAGCAGAGCAATTACAACAACGTTTTGGGATTTCATGGTTACGCCTCAAATTAAGCAAACCCAAAGCGGTTGCTCAAGCAAGTAATGTCGGAATTATTGTAGAACGAGGCGAGTTGAAATAATCGCTGAAAATTGACCGCACTTTTGGGAAACCTAACTCAGTTTAAGGTTGGGCGATTCTCCAATGCATTTTTAACGTAGCCAACTTTCATCCAAGTTAGGTGTTTGTCGAAACACTTTACCATGTTCATCAATTACTGCATGCCATTCTTGGGCAGTTTTCAGTGAAATACGCTCCATTAGCGGCATACATTCAGCGCGTAAAGCCGTATAAGTTTGTGCTTGGCTTAAACCAAGACGATTAAAGAGACGTAGGGCATATTGATCGGCGATAAAAACTTTACGTTCAAAAAGATAGAGCAGCATCGCATCTGCAGTTTCTTGTCCCACACCTTTTAGAGAAAGTAACTGTTTGCGTAGTGTTTCCGTTGGTGTTGTTTTAAAGGCAGATAACTCTCCGCCTTGTTCCGCAAACCATCTCATTTGATGTTTAATATAAGTACTCTTCTGTTTATAAAATCCAGCTGGGCGAATACGTTGTTGTAATTCTTCATCTGACACGGTGAGTAGTTGTTCCAGCGTTAAAATATCCTCGAGTTGCTGCAACGCATTGATGGCATTTTTTGCAGTCGTTTGCTGAATTAAAATCATCGAAACCCAATCGGATAAACGATTTTTGTCGTTCCACCAATTCTGCTCGCCATAGTGTCGATATAATTTTTCTAAGGTTTGTTCGATTCTATCAAGCATAAGTATTTCCATTTCATTTTTACTGCTTTTTTAATGCTAAGCGGAACGTAGCAATCCCACTTTTTAATACCAACACACTTAGTATCATACTTGCCAATGGGTCAACCCATAACCATCCCAGAAAATAGGCACTGATACCCGAAAGAATAGCAATAATGGAACCGAATAAATCGGTCAGTACATGTAGATAAGCCGCTTTGATATTGAGATTATCATGATCGCTGTTTAACATCATCTTTGCAACGAAAAGGTTTACCAATAATCCTAAAGATGCCACACCAAGCATCGGTAATGCCATCATCTCGATGGGATTTTGCCAGCGTTGAATGGCTTCAACTAAAATCATCAATGCCACAACAATCAATGAGCCGCTATTAAGTAGGGCAATGTATCGTTGTTTTTGAGCGGATAGAAACAACGCTAACAAGGCTAAAAATAACGATAAGCCATCATTTGCCATGTGACCCGCATCAGCCATGAGAGCCAAACTGTTAAACCAATAGCCGCCAACAAATTCGACGACCATAAAGCCGGTAATGATGGCAAAACTGAGCGCTAAGATTTTTTTATCTTGTGGAATATGTTCATGAGATGAATGCTCATGATGTTCATGGGAATGGTGGTCGGACATAATGTTCCTCATTGTGTCTTTAATTAACTTGAGATAAAGTATAAAGTCCGTAGTAACTACAAGGTCAAGGCTTGATTTAAAAAAATGAAGATTCACGAACTCAGCAAACAAAGCGGTATTCATTTAGAAACGATTCGGTATTATGAAAAAATGGGCTTGATGCCGGAGCCTAAACGGCTGGCAAATGGTTATCGAGATTATGATGAAGCCAGTTTGAAGCAATTAAAATTTATTAAAACCTGCCGAGCATTAGATTTTAGCTTGGCCGAAATTAAATTTTTTAATGAGATGAAAACGCAGCAATCTCAACATTGTGAAGTGGATAGTATGTTGGCAAAACATTTGGTTTCAGTAGAAGAAAAAATTGCCGAACTGACTGAAATTAAACATTTCCTACAAAGTTTAATTACCGAAGATGATCATCAAGCTGCTGATTGTAAAGCAATGGCCCAATTAAAAGCCTATTAAGTGCGGTCTAAAAAATATCAAAAATCCGCACATTGATGTGCGGATTGGTCATTACTCCGGATCATCCGTAAAGGCATTGTTTCGGAATATCGGCACAAAGGTGGCCAAATACAGTATAAACACAATGGCAATTAAAATAGCCGGAATCGTGATAAAAAACAGCTCGTCCACATACATTAAACAAGTCCGGGAAAGCGCCGCCGTGAAAAGACAAAGCACGGCAAGGCGACAGAGTTTTGGGTAATCCAGTTTCGTAAAGCCACTATGCCATAATCCCGCAGTGAGCCAAATCATCATCATACTGCCGAGAATGCCGCCGAGTGTCACCATGTGTAATGGATCGGCGGTAGGCTCATCAATTAATTTATTTATACCAATCCACAAATAGCCAATCGCGGCGAACAGTTGAAGGAAATAATAAGTGCGTACGTAATGTTTGCGTAGCAGTTCGTGATGATGTAATTCGCGTAACTTGGCAAGCAAGATAAAGCCAACGGCAAAGGCTGTAAAAGCGGCTGTTTGTGCAGGCAACCAAAGCTCTGCTGCGGTATGAAGTAATAAAAATGTAATTGCGATATTTTTATACACGACATTCGGGATAAATACGGGATCTTTCAATATACTTTCTTTCAGTGCCTCTGCGCCTAATAGAATGCTGACTCGAATTGATACAAACATCACTGCCGCCATATTCAAATGCACCTGTGCCCGCAATAATTTCAGACTATCAGTCATGGCGTAAGCCGTCTGACAAACCGTAAATGCAGCAAGTAACATCAGTAAAGTAAAATTGTCGGTATTGCGATCCAACCAAAACAGCCAAGCACAAAAGAGTAACAAAGCGAGCCAATAAGCTGCCACTAAAAACGAGGCGGTTTGCGGGGAAAATGGCAATAATACCAATCCTGCAAGCAAGAGCATCGCTAAAATCGTTGCAATAGGTTTTAAATTACCTTTGTAATTTGTCCATTCGAGCATGGAAGCCGTCAGAAAGCCGCCGTATGCGGCTGGCAGCATAAATTCTAAGAATATTTTGCGGTGTAGGATGAGATCATCGGGGCTGATGAAAAAGCTCAAGGCTCCAACAATCGCAAGAATGGAGGCACCAACAAAAAAGGGTCGCATTGGATGAGTAAAGAAATTATTCATAGTAATGGATTCCTTGAAATTCGCGTGCGACTACGGTTTCTTCAAAGGCTGAATTACGTTCGGATAATGGTGTTGGCAAGGTAATCACATTTTGCACATCCATCCCTTTTGGAGAAAGCTGCATAATCTCTTGGCTTAATCGAGCTGCTTCAAAACGATCGTGCGTCACTAAAATGCAAGCCATGCCTTGTTGCTCAATTTTTTCCACTAACATGGCGGCTAAAATATCACGTAAATCGCGATCCAAACCAACAAAAGGTTCGTCCAATAAGGCTAAATCACAGCCGCATAGTAATAGACGCAAAAATGCCACGCGTTTTGCCATTCCACCCGATAATTCGGTCGGGTATTTATTCAAATCACCCGAAGAAAGTCCGATCTTTTCTGCCAGCGCAATGATTTCATTTTCATTAGGATTATCCATAAAAATGGCGATATTCTGCATAGCAGTGAGATTTTCTAATAGACGATTTTCTTGAAATAGAAACCCAGTTTTGCGGAATGTATTATGGATTTCGCCTGATTTTGGTGTTTCTAAACCTGAAATTAAACGCAGTACCGTAGTTTTACCACAACCGCTTGGGCCGAATAAAGTTTTCACTTCGCCCGGTTGTAAATCCATACTGAAATCGCGCACGATGGGATCGCGGAGAATTTCAAAACGTACATTTTTTAAACTCAGCATTATCTTCTCCACGGCATAAATAGGATTTCCAATGGCTTGGTAATCAAATATTCAAAGAGTGAAACAAATACAATCACCAACAGCACATAAGCCATGACCGTTGACGTATCTAACATGGCTCTGGCATCGGCAATCTGTGCTCCCACCCCCTCATTGGCACCCAAAAGCTCTGCCATAATTACCACTTTTACGCCCATCGCAACCGAGACGCCAATGCTGGAAATTACATAGCCCGTGAGATGGGGAACATATAAATAGCGGATTTTTTTCCACAATCCGAGCTTGTACGCATCAAACAATTCTTCATGTTGTTTGTTTACACTTGCCATGCCTATAGCAGCACTGGCAAAGGTTAGCGGGGCGACTAATACGATAATGGTAAATAGCACACTTGGGTTGCCAAAGCCAAACCAAAATAATGCCATCACGACCCAAATGATTGGCGGCATGGCTAACAAAATCGTAATGACAGGTTTGAGCAATGCCATAGCGGTTTTAAAGCTGCCCGCAATCAGCCCAGCGGCTAAGCCTGCGACTAATGCAATGGTAATACCTACCACAGAACGCCATAACGAAATACCGATTTCGTTTTGTTGGAAATGATCGAGCAGCTCAAGGGCTTTTTGAAAAACATCCGCGGGAGCAGGCAGCATAAATTCACCAAATACTGAGCTGCCCCAAGCCCACAAGGCAACCACCATCATCGCCACACTCAAGCCGGTAAAGCCGCTCCAGAGATAGTCGATGATGTAAAACAGGACAGGTTGTGGTTTACGGATTTTGTCAGTTTTAATCATGTTATGTGATTCAGTTTCAAATTAAGCCAAGAAGAATTTATCATCTGGTAATTTACCACCTAAGAGTTTTGGATTGAACTCCATCAAGGTTTCATAGAATTGCATGATTTCATTTTTCAGTTCACTGGCTTTGGTTACTGTTAAGCGTGCACCGTCTAAGCCCATTTCAATAGCGGCTTCTGGAGCAGGAAGATAATTAGCGCCAATTTCAGCCGCACTTTTGCGGTTAGCCATAATCCAGTTTAACGCATCACTTAAATCTTGGTGAAGTAGATCAAACTCTGCCTTGTGTGCGTGGAAGTATTCTTCGTTAGCAATAATGCCCGCCATTGGAATAAGCGGTTTCGTGTTAAACGCTTGACCCCATTCTTTCACTAAATCAAAGCCACGTACAATCTCTGTACCGACAATTTTAGCTTTTTGCACAACGGCGCTCGCCATCGGTTCCGGCAGGATGGCCGCATGGAAATCTTTCAGTAGGAACAAACCAATCGCTTCAGTTGGTGTTGCCGCATAGGTGATATCCACTTTATTAATATCAATATTCAGTTTTTTCAGTAAAGCTTGCAATACGATGTCAGGCATATCGTTTTTAAATGGCACAAGGATTTTTTTACCCACCAATTCTTGCGGTGAAGTAATAGCACCACTTTTACACATCAACTGCGTAATCCCATTGGTGAGAATATTTACCATGCCAACTTGTTGCCCTTGGTTACGTAAATTCACGCCGACATTACTTGGGCTCATCATCACCTTAAATTGTCCACTTGCCACACCCGCACGCAACTGATCAGGCGAACGCCAAATTTCTAATGCTACATCCGCTTGTTTGGCTAATTTACCTTGTGCTGCCGCCACCGCAATGGTTACACTTGGCATCGCGGGTGCGCCATAAATGGTAAATTGTTCTTTTGTTGCCGCAAAGAGAGAAGGCGACATGCCTGCAGCGGTAAGTGCAGCACTCATTCTTAAAAAATCACGTCTATTCATTGTCATGGTTATCTCCTTATAATGAAACAAGTCTAACACTTGTATCTTGATAATGGTTTTCATTTATTATCTTACTACTGTGATTAAAGTAAAGAAAGACAAAAGTGCGGTGAGATTTTTAGGTGTTTTAAATTCTTCTACTTTGTTAAGTCGTAGCTCCAATCCAACAATTTGAAGATTTCTTCGGTTTCTACGCCATGATCTAACACAATCGTTAGCCAGTGGGTTTTGTTCATGTGGTAGGCAGGCAAGAAATTAGGTGATTGTCTCAAAATATTCACCATATCGGGTGGACATTTGAGATTGATAAAATCAGTTTCTCCCTCTTCTTGTAGGCCAAGCTTTGTTTTTCTGATTTTGCCAATAAGTGCATACCATTTCCCTTTGGCATTACCATGGCGCAAGATGGCATATTCGGGGTATTTTTCCCACAGATATTCCGGCTGTGTCGCATATTGATTAGCCGCATAATCAAAGATTTGTTGTGCTTGGTGCATGGTTTGTCTTTTTATCATTTAGGTTATAAAAAAACGCCTAAAATAGAATTTTAGACGTTTTTTGAATTTTATTTTATTCCCCAATAAACAAGTCCTTTATATGGTAGTTTAATATTAGGCAACCAAAAATCCTCCCCCTGCCAATCGTTGTTTTTATTTCCCACGACTTTATAAAGTGTAAGAAATAAATCATTAGGATATTCTTCTCCTAATTTTCTATCATCTGGAGAAAGCATTGTGCCAGTCCCTTTAGAAAGATTACGCCCTGTTTTGACCAAAACATAAGTTTTAAAAGTTGGACGTTGAGTCTTCAATGCTTGAATGCTGATGATAAATTTTTTCTTATCCCAGTCGTCCAGTGCATAATCGCCGAGTTTATCCAGAATTAAGAATAAATCATCTGTATCTATTTGATATAAATTGGCTTGGACTTCATCTTTCAAAATAGAAGGTAAAAGGTCATCAATAGCCGATAAGTTGTTTTCATTCGGACGAAACGGAAAGTAATTCACGCCACCGACCATTTGATTAATACCCTCTGATTTTAATACATTTTTTCGGGTTGGGTTAATATTTTGGGGATAAATAATCTGAAGATTGCCGTCTAATTTTTTTGCCTGCTCAATAATCAGATTATTTGCCTGATTAAGTTGAACAAAGAAATGATAGACATCAGACGGAATATAAAGCCGTAATAATGACTTATCCCGGTCATATCCAAAAATACGAGAATGTTGCCAGAAAGTATCTGCATTCGGTTTTTTAGCTGTGCGACTGTAATAAACTGTTTGCAATTTTGGAATAGTCAATCCTCGCCCAATCACATTACCACCAATAATAATGTTGAAACCTTCTTCTAGATTGAAATCAGCTTCTGTCTGTGAGTTAACAACAAGGGTACAGATTTGCTTATTTTCTAAAAGAGCGGTTAGCTTTTCGTAGATTTCTTCAAAGTGATGAATATCGGGTTTGGTTTTTTGTAAATCTAAGTAGTTTTCTTTAAAACTATCTGCAATATTTTCTCCATTATTGATCGCTTGAACTAAATCATTCAAAAAGGCTTGGATTTTTTGAGAAAAAGCTTGATGGTCGAGAATTTTATAGCTTGGATGCAGAGCAAAATTACAGTTAGTTTTACCACATAGCGCAAATTCTGCACTGGTTATCATAAAACTGAGTAATGCTTGTTTTACCCCTTCGGCAATTTCACCACTTTCGTCTTTCATATCATCTAATTCACTGTTAATAAAACGAACGATATAACAGGGTGGATCAGAAAATACAAAATTACCACCAATGTATTTTTCTCCTGCTTCAAAGAAGTGGATAAATTCAGGTTGCCAATCGGATTCATCATGTTGCAACAAAAGTGATTGTGGTGTGGCTGTCAATTGGATAAATAGACTTTGACAACAGGAATTTTTGATGTCGCTCAATAGCTTATTGATAGTGCTAGCATCTTTATCATGCTTATCAGCGTTAGTGTTCAGGCTGGCCGCATCGGCTTCATCGTCCACAATAACTAAAGGATAGCCTTTCAGACTGTTTTGGCTAGTAAATAGATTGCGCCAACGTTTCAGTACACGAGCGTTCTTTTTAATCACTACTAAGATAGGATTATTTGCCTTCATCACTTCCATAAAACTTCTGTCGTCATTTTCTGACAATACGATAAAGTTTTTCAGATTGGTTTTGGCACGTTTGACTGTTTGTTCCTGCAAATCTACACTGTCGGTGGTGAGATATAGAAAAACTTTGTGATCATTATCAGCTAATGCACTTAACACCCCCAAAACCTGCGCTGTTTTGCCACTTTGAACATTTCCAAGTAATAAAACATTTTGTGAAATTTTTGGTTTTGTTTGCGCTAATTTTGCCATAAAACCGTTAACAGTATTTTTAACAGAATCAGCTAACTCAGGTGGAGTTAATTGGTTTAAGTAGGTTTGTAGCATTAGTTTTTCCCCTTAAATGAGAGTAACCAAATATTAGGATTGTCTGTTGAGCGAAGTTCAATATGGTCATTGCCGTATTTGCGTAGAGTTTCTTCAGTTACAGGTTCTCCCGTCCTTAAACAATCAGTAGCTTCTAAACGTCCTTTAATCCATTTACCAAAAATGGTCTGGTCTCCTTTTGAGCTGAAATTCTTACCGTTTTGTCCAGTGGTATTACATTCAAATTGCCATCCATCATCTGTAATCACTGTGAATTCTTTTTGTTTTGGGTATCCATCTGCACTTAAAAATTTTGTTGATACAATCAATTCAGCTTCATACCATGGCCTAGGTAAATAAAACCCTCGTTTATTTTTACGGCCTTTGGCGAAAAATCGATTTAAGCTACTTTCTGGAAAAGTTTTAACAGGTAAATTAAAATGATAAGCCGATATTTGTGAGAAAAGTTGTTCAACTTTAGAATCACTGATTTTCTCAACGCCTAAGCATTTTTCCAGATGAACATTATGTTCTTTAAAATCAGTTGGTTTTTCTACTTTATTAATAGTTACTCCCAATTGCTGAATGACCTGTTCTATATCATTATGTAACTTGGATGCCATCTGAAAATTACTCAAATGAAGCATCGTTTCATAGGTGCGCTCAGTGTTATCCCAAAAGCAAGTAAGATTAGCAGAGCCAATCAACCCATGAATCTCATTCTGACTTTTAAACGAATACATTTTTCCATGAAATTTTACACGTGGTGAAATGTATACAGCTCCACGTTGTTCTTCTTGTAAAAAATGATTTAATTCACAGAGGCTGTTGTATTGTGGTCTAGTAAATCCCTCTAAATAGTGCATGCCAACCAACAAATTGATTTTCTGACTATGTTCGCTATCTTCTAAAATTTTATGTAACTCTTTGACTGCATCATTTGATACATAGCCTGTTGCCATTAAAACTTCATTGGCAGACATAAATAAATCCATCCAAACTTTATTTAATGGCTTATCTGTAATTCGTGCATTAGCAATATTAGAAAAAACAGTATTCATCGTTTTCCTCCTCGAATTTTGCTTAATCGCTCATGGAATAAAATTTCTTTTTCAGCTTCTAATTTCTTATGTAAATCTACTTTTTCGTAGTTGCCTGAAAAAATCGGCAAAATACTTTTTGCTAGTTCAACGACCCCTTGTGGTGGAACGGCATTACCAATTTGACGACGAACTTCTGTCGTTGAACCAATAAACTCAAAATCATCAGGAAAACTTTGTAATCTTGCACGTTCACGATTAGTAAAAGCACGAGGTTCAGGATAATGGTAACCCCAAGTACCCCCTCCCCCTGCAGCAATGATTGTTGTGGAAGGTTTATCTCGGTGCATACGGCGATAAACAAGGCTTAACATACTTTTTACATATAAAGGATGTTCTTTAGGAATGTCGCTATAGTTTCCTCCTTCAGGGATTAGCTCTAAACGCTTACGAGTTTGTTCACTAATCTTCAGTAGCTCATTATTACTGGCATTTGGAGGGATATTGGATACTGCATGACCTGCGGTTACATATGGTTTTAACCCATTTTCGCCAGTCTCATTGTGAGTCGGTTTTGGATGGTGAAAATCAAATCCTGTGTCTAACCGAACACCAACAATCAGGACTCGTTCTCGAAATTGAGGAACGCCAAATTCAGCAAAGTTATATAACTTTGCCTGAACGTAATAGCCACAATTTTCAAAGTCGGTAATGATTTGTTGGATGGCTTTTTTCTTGTTGGCGGTCAGAAGACCTTTGACATTTTCGGCAACAAAAACTTTTGGTTTTTTTGCATTCACAAAACGTAAAAAACTTTTATACAGATTCCCTCGCTCACCTTCTAAACCAGGTTGTTTCCAAATCATGGAAAAATCCTGGCAAGGAAAGCCACCTAAAATAATGTCACATTCAGGAATAGTTGGATCATTTGGGTCAATTTGTTCAATATCACCTTCTACGATTACATCGCCAATATTTTTGCGAAAACTCTCGCAAGCCCAATGGGAAAAATCATTAGCCCAAACAGTCTCATAACCAGCTTGATGAAAACCCAAATCCAAGCCTCCACAACCTGAAAATAGAGATAGAATCTTAGGTTTATTTTCGGTTGATTTAATAAGAGGAAGTTGTTCAGAATACATATGAGTTTTCTCCTATGTGGGAATTATTTAGAAAATCATGAAACAATTGTAGAAGAAAGTTGTATCTTATCCATAAGATACAGATTAATGAATTTAAAAGTATCATCTTTAACATTTTCTTATATAGCTGTTATTTTATTGCTCATTATTATTTTTTATTAAGATCATATTGAAAATATATTATGTGGCACATATTGTGCATTAGAGCACAGATGTTTTTTGTGTTTTTAATTACTCAGTCACGTAGAAAACTTGTTTTTCAAATTCGTGTTTACCAATTTTGACAGTCAGCACATATTTGCCGATTGGATCTCTTCGGTCGAATGTCCAACAGTTCATCATATATTTGCCATTTTCTAATGTTGGTCTGGTATAAGTGATAGTATGGAGTTTTTTATTTGGTGATGACACCACTTTTGCATTCTCAATCGAACTAGTGAATTCACTTTGGGCTTGAGCTTTAAAGGTTTCACTTACCGTTGCTTTTTTACCAAAATTCCCCGTTGCTACCCAACATACTTTCTCAGTTTTATTGGAACGAGAGGTTTCTTTTTTATTTAAATCAGGTGATGGCTCCTGAGTTCTATCAAACACAGAGAGATAAATAGTAGGCTCATTTGCAGTATCTTTAGCTGTTTCTTTTGATTCTGGTGCTACAGCAAATGTGCCAGTTGAGAATAAGGTCGCAATTAAAGCGAATGTTGAGATTTTTTTCATGTTAGATTCCTTTTTATATCATTATTTTATTGAACAATCATTATACCAAGGCAGCCCATATCTGCCAGCATTAAATTGGATGAGCCAAATAAGAAGGGATGAGTATTTGACGAAGGTTGTTCAAATTTTACTAAAATTTGTACTTTCTTTTTCACCCAAACCGTGTCTTTCCATGCTAGTTCCGACGCATCGACGTTGACGTCATCTTGGCTTTCAATAACAAATTTAGCCCCTTGAATGGTGAAGCCAACTGGCAGCGAACTGTTGATGACCCAACGTTCGACAGTACCGACTTTGGCCGACACATCAACTCGGCGAGGATCGAAGCGTTGTTTGTTGATTAAGCCATTTGTTACATCCAATTCAAAGGTGCGTTCTTGGGCGATTTTACTCTCGAGTATCGCCGTGGCATCAGTATTGAATTGCTCATTCATTTTTTTACTGAATGCGGAGATTTCACCTTGTGGTCTAAGTTCTAAAACGGTGTTATCTGCAAAATCATTACCTGAACTGAACACATTTTTGATTTTGTCAAAGATACCACGTTTAGCGCCAGAGATAAGCGATACGCCTTCTCCTTCGCTTAAATTGACTAACACTTCTGCACGTTCTCCCGGTGCAAGAATGAGAGAATTTATCGCTTTACCTTGAGGTAAAAAACCTAAATCTCGTGCAATGAGCAACATGTCTTGTTCGTTATCTAAACGCAGATCATAGGCTCTTGCCAATGAGGCATTAAGCAAGCGTAAACGTACCCAACCGCGAGGGACGTCAAGATAAGGCGCTTCTTGTCCATTCACAAGAAGACGATTACCGACAAAGTGCGGTTGATTTTGCTTAAATAATTGTAATCCGTCGCTGTTAAATTCCATGTCTTGTAAGATTAATGGAATATCGTCCACGCCATATTTATGAGGCAGTTGCGATTTTAAGCTTTGATCATCTTCAATTAACCACATCCCCACAATTCCACGATAGGTTTGATAAGCAGAGTTAGCCAGGGTCGCTGAACGATACCAGCAAGTCGAGGCAGGTTGCTCTATCGGGATAATCGGAGCCCAAGATTCTCCTTTCTTTAAGACTTTTGCGGCACCACCAAATAATTCGCCACTGGCTTGTAATCCTTGAATGGAGAGGGCAATGCTTTGTGGCAAATTGTTGTGATAATTGAGTTTTGCAAAGGAACCCGATTTGATGCGAATAGTAGGCCCAAGATAATTGCCGTTAAAGCCCCATACACTGACACTATGGGAGCCATCTAGCTTATAACCGGTTTCTTCCATATTAAGAATAATGGGGCGACCACGTTTTGCCTCCATCAACGGAGGAATAGTTAATTTTTCACGGGATGCTGCTAATACTGATTGAGGTGTGGCAGCAAGTGCAGTTGAAATTGCGGTAGTTTTTAATAATTGGCGACGAGAAAGACGCAACATATTATTTTCCTTGTGCAACTTCAGCATCGAGTTCGGCGATGCGTTTTTCCATTAAATCGTGACAGTAAGAAGCGAGTTCGCGCACATTGTCTTTTGTGTATGCTGACACATCAATTGGCTCCATCATTTCACAAATTACCTTACCATTATCCCAACGATTCAAATCAATTTTGTTATGCGTCGTTGAACACACTACAGGCACGATTGGCACACCAGCCGCGATTGCAGCATGGAATGCCCCTGTTTTGAATGGCAATAAGCCGCGACCACGGCTACGTGTACCTTCAGGGAACATCCAAATTGACAGGTTGTCTTTATTGATACGGCGAGCAAGTTCCGTCATGGTGCTGTGTGCTTTAGAACGATTTTCACGATCTAGGAAAATATTACCCGTTACCCAATATAAAATACCGAAGAAAGGAATCCAAATTAGGCTTTTTTTACCCACACTCACCGTGCGAGGTAATACCATGTAAGAGATAGTTACCATATCGAAATTATTTTGGTGGTTACCGATATAAATACAACGCGGCATATTCTCTTTATTTTGTGGAAAGCGGTGTTCTACTTCTAAGCCAAATAAAGGGTATAAACGACCAAACCAGCGAGCCATAACGCCCACATTACTTGGATTTTTGAAACGAATAAAGGAATAGATCGTACCGAGCACACAAATTAAAATACAGCAAAGTGCAATGATGAGAATTCTGGCGATTTTTAACATAGAAAATACCTAATTAAAATTTTTGGAAAGTATAGCAAATTACACAAAAATGTGTGCTAATCTAATGAAAAAAATGACGGAATAGTTATGAAACCCATTTATTTTATTGCAGATCTTCATTTGAGCGAAACCCATCCGGAATTAACCGCACTTTTTAACGATTTTATGCAAAACAAAGCACAAGAAGCCCAAGCGGTTTATATTTTGGGGGATCTTTTTGATTTTTGGATTGGTGATGATGAAACTTCACCTTTAATCTCACAAGTCAAACAGTTGATTAAAAACCTGACAGAAAAGGGCATTGCTTGTTATTTCATTCATGGTAATCGAGATTTTCTCGTAGGGAAAAAATTTGCACAAGATTGTGGTTTAACGTTATTGCCTGACTATCATTGTGTTGATCTTTATGGTGTGAAAACCTTAATTTGTCATGGTGATACGTTATGTGTTGATGATGTGAAATATCAGCAATTTCGCCGAAAAGTGCATCAAAATTGGCGACAAAGGCTGTTTTTATGTTTGCCACTAAAAGTGCGGTTAAAAATTGCAGAGAAAATTCGCGCGAAGAGTAAACAAGATAAGCAATATAAGTCACTGGATATCATGGATGTGAATTTAGCGTTTACGGCACAAACAGTGAAAGAATTTGGCGTTAATCGGTTAATTCACGGCCATACACATCGAGAAGCCATTCATCAGGAGGAAACATACATGCGAATTGTGTTAGGCGATTGGCGAAAGGATTATGCCTCAATTTTGGAAGTGACAGAAAACGGTTATCGGTTTATTTAAACAAAAAGCACAGGATTAAACCTGTGCTTTTTTGTATTAAAATGCGCTGATTTTTAACCGCACTTTATTCTACTGTTACCGATTTTGCTAAGTTACGAGGTTGATCCACGTCGGTTCCTTTAATTAATGCCACGTGGTATGACAATAATTGCATTGGAACGGTGTAGAAAATTGGTGCAATAATTTCATTCACTTTTGGCATGGTGATAATTTTCATGCCTTCGCTTGGTGTGAAGCCTGCTTCTTTATCAGCGAACACATAAAGCTGACCACCACGAGCACGTACCTCTTCAATGTTTGATTTCACTTTTTCAAGTAATTCATTATTTGGTGCGACCACGATAACCGGCATGTCTGCATCGATTAAGGCTAATGGACCGTGTTTTAATTCACCTGCCGCATAAGCTTCAGCATGGATATAAGAAATTTCTTTTAATTTCAATGAAGCTTCCATTGCGATTGGGTAGAATTCACCACGACCTAAGAAAAGTGCATGGTTTTTCTCTGCGAAGTCTTCTGCTAATGCTTCGATATCTTTATCAAATGCAAGGGCTTTTTCAACTTCAGCCGGAAGTGATTGTAACGCTTTTACAATTTCCACTTCTTGTTCGTTTGAGATATTGCCTTTTACTTTACCAATTGCAGTCACTAACATTAATAATGTAGCCAACTGAGTGGTAAAAGCTTTAGTTGATGCCACACCGACTTCAACGCCAGCACGTGTCATGAATGCAAGATCGGATTCACGTACTAAAGATGAACTTGATACGTTACAGATCGTTAATGCTGCCATGTAACCTTTTTCTTTTGCAAGACGAAGTGCTGCAAGGGTATCCGCTGTTTCACCTGATTGAGAGATAGTCACTAACAAGCTATTCGGGCGAGTGACAAATTTGCGATAGCGGAATTCAGACGCGATTTCAACATCACAGCTTACGCCAGCAAGTGCTTCAAACCAGTAACGAGCCGTCATCCCTGCATTATATGAGGTACCACAAGCCACGATTTGAATATGTTCAACTTTTTCTAAAATTTCAGCTGCGCCATTACCAATAGCATCCACAATCACGTTGTTATGAAGGATACGTCCTTCCATGGTGTTGATTAATGCATTTGGTTGCTCATAGATTTCTTTTTGCATGAAATGGCGGAATTTGCCTTTTTCTGCTGCATCATTTTCAAGGTTAGACTCGTGCACTTCACGTTCTACTTTTTGACCATTCGCATCGTAAATATCCACGGTACGACGTGTAATTTCTGCAATGTCGCCTTCTTCTAAGTAGATGAAACGACGAGTCACGCTTAATAACGCGAGTTGGTCAGATGCCAGGAAATTTTCACCAATCCCTAAACCAATTACTAATGGGCTGCCTGAACGTGCAGCCACTAAATGTTCTGGATGTTCGCGATCTAATACCACCATACCGTATGCACCGGTAAGTTGTTTTACGGTTTTTTGGACAGCTTCAAGAAGATTTGAGGCTGTACGCATTTCCCATTCAACGAGGTGAGCAATTACTTCGGTATCAGTTTGAGAATTGAACACATAACCACGAGATTTAAGCAATTCACGTAATTCTTCGTGATTTTCGATGATGCCATTATGTACGACAGCAAAGTTACCCGAAGTATGTGGGTGAGCATTGGCTTCAGAAGGTTCACCATGAGTTGCCCAACGTGTGTGCGCAATCCCCGTACCACCGATTAATGGTTTTATTGCAACGGCTTCATCAAGGGCTTTTACTTTACCTAAGCAGCGCACTCGGTGTAATTCATGGTTTGGATCCACGACAGCAACACCTGCAGAGTCATAACCACGATACTCTAAGCGGTGTAAACCATTAATTAAAATTTCTGCTACATCACGTTGTGCTACCGCACCAACAATACCACACATAGTTTTTCCTTATTTACTAAAATTAAAAGTCTTATTTTTCTGACCGCACTTTATGCCACATCTACACAAATTACTTCTACGCCTTGCGCCATTATGGCGTCTTTATCAGTCTGAGATAATTTGTTATCAGTAATCAGCACATCAATTTGCTGCCAGGTTAATTCCACATTTGGCATTTTTCTGCCAATTTTTTGTGATTCCACCATCACGATCACTTCGCGAGATACTTCAGCCATCACTTGGCTTAAGCGAACCAACTCATTAAATGTCGTTGTACCACGTTCTAAATCAATGCCATCGGCACCAATAAATAATTGGTCAAAATCATAAGAACGTAGCACTTGTTCGGCAATATTGCCTTGGAAGGATTCGGAACGCGTGTCCCAAGTGCCTCCCGTCATTAAGAGCGTAGGTTCATTTTCGAGTGAACGTAATGCTGTCGCCACCGAAAGCGAATTCGTCATCACAACCAAGCCTTGCTTGCGATTAAGTTGTTTAATCAATGCAGCGGTTGTGCTGCCACTATCCACAATAATACGATTATGATCACGAATACGTTCTGCAGCTGCCTTAGCTAAGACTAACTTTCGTTGCGAAAGTTCATCATCTTGTTCTTCTTCGATGATTTCTTGTGGCATTAAAATGGCACCACCGTATTTACGAAGAAGGAAACCATTACTTTCCAATGCAGTGAGATCTTTTCGAATCGTCACTTCAGAGGTGTCAAATAACTGTACTAGCTGTTCTACACTGACTTCACCTTGTTCTTGCAGCAGTTGCATGATGGCATGTCTGCGCTGTTGGGTATTTCGGTGTTGAATGTTTCGTTTCATTATTTATATCCCGCAATAAGTTTCGGTTCGGAATTATATCGGCAAAATAATGATTGTAAAGCTAAAATTTAGGCAACAAAAAACCCTGACAAAGCAGGGTTCAATTAAAATTCGTTTTAAGAGCAATTATTTGATTGCGTCTTTTAATGCTTTACCAGATACGAATGCTGGAACTTTAGATGCTGCGATTTTGATTTCTGCACCAGTTTGTGGGTTACGGCCAGTACGTGCTGCACGTTTGTTTACTTTGAATGTACCGAAACCGATTAATTGAACAGGTTCACCTTTTTTAAGGCTACCAGTGATAGCGGCTAAAGTAGCTTCTAATGCAGCTTTAGCTTGTTTTTTGTTTAATTCAGCTGCACTTGCAATTGCATCGATTAAATCTGTTTTGTTCATAAATTTGTACCTTCTGTTAAATTAAAATTGACTCTATTTAAATAAGCGTAGCTTTTAACTGCTACGGCTTGGGCAAGTCTAATCGAACTTGGCAGGAAATAAAAGCCCGATTTGCAAAAATTGTGACAAATCTCACGTTATTGCTCAATTTTTATACCAATGTTGGAGATTCCCTCCTGTTTAATCTCGTTTCGGAGGGATAAAATCAAGTCTATATCGCGTTTTTCACAGTCTTTGAGTAAGCGATAGATTTGCCATTGAAGGTCTAGTTCTTCTTCAATTTCTTCACGGCTTTTCAGTTCAGTTTCAGAAAGCTCACGATCTTCTTGTGTTTCTAACAAAGAACAAACCGTGCCTAATGAAATTTGGCTGATTTGAATTGCTTTTTCAAGTGTCTCGCCCGCGATAATCGCGTGCAATAATTCACCTAACGCTTCACAAGCATCGAGAGCGGGTACCACACCAAAGAAGTCATAATCATTCACATCAGGAATAATTTCTTCAAGTTTCTCTAATTGGTTCTCGAAATTAATCTTTGCCTCTTTAACCGTTAGAAACTCCCACACTAAGTTTAAAATGTTATGATAGGTTTTTTCTGCAGGCTTTTGTTCGGTCATTTGACAAAACAGGGCAAAGTTCGGTGCCATACGTTCGCATAAGCAAGCCATAAAGGTCAGATGTTGCCAGCTTTCAACATTTTCGAGGCGCTTGTGAATTGGATTTCGCATTTTTTTCTCGCTTATTTATGATAGGCTTTTGAGAACTCATGAATGGCATCCACGAAGATTTTTGGTGCACTTTCTGGCACATCTTGGTGGATTCCATGACCTAAGTTAAATACATGTCCGCTGCCTTGACCAAAATCAGCTAAAATTGACCGCACTTCTTGCTCAATACGCTCTGCTGGTGCATATAACACGCTTGGATCCATATTGCCTTGTAGTGCCACTTTATGGCCCACACGCGCTTTTGCATCAGCCAAATTAACTGTCCAGTCTAATCCGAGTGCATCACAGCCTGTATCAGCCATGGCTTCTAACCATAACCCGCCGCCTTTAGTAAATAAGGTTACCGGTACTTTACGACCATCGTGTTCACGAATTAAACCATCAACGATTTTGTGCATATATTGCAGAGAGAAATCTAAATATTCACGATGACCTAACACACCGCCCCAGGTATCAAACACCATGACCGCTTGTGCACCAGCTTTGATTTGAGCATTTAGGTATAAAATCACGGAATCCGCTACTTTATCTAATAAAAGATGTAAAGTTTGCGGTTCGGCATACATCATTTTTTTGATTTTATTGAAGGTTTTGCTGCTACCACCTTCAACCATATAAGTTGCCAGTGTCCACGGGCTACCAGAGAAACCAATCAGTGGCACTTCGCCTTTTAGTTCGCGACGAATTGTACGCACAGCATTCATCACATATTGAAGTTCGCCTTCTGGGTCAGGAATCGGTAAATTTTCGACCGCACTTTTATTTTCAATTGGATGAGCAAATTTGGGGCCTTCACCTGCACCAAAACTTAAGCCTAAGCCCATCGCATCAGGAATGGTCAGAATATCTGAGAACAAAATAGCCGCATCTAAAGCATAGCGACGAAGTGGCTGTAAGGTAACTTCACAAGCTAAATCCGCATTGCGGCAAAGAGACATAAAATCGCCTGCTTCTGCACGTGTTGCTTTATATTCAGGCAAATAGCGTCCCGCTTGGCGCATCATCCATACGGGGGTCATATCCACTGGTTCACGTAATAAGGCTTTTAAATAACGATCATTTTTTAATTCAGACATGGACTTTCCTTTATTTATTTTGTTCCGCTTTGCAAAGCTCAAGCGTAGCATTAATTAATTTGAGTGCGATAGTACCTGTTGGTGGTAATTCTGGCAAGGGGGCAGTAGTAGAAAACCATTGCGCATCATGCAGTTCTGTCTCTTGCAGTTGAATTTCTCCGCTGTCGTAATCAGCTAAAAAGCCCACCATTTGTGAATTAGGGAATGCCCAAGGTTGGCTACCGAAATAGCGAATGTTTTTAATACGAATCCCCGTTTCTTCAAACACTTCACGATGAACGGCATCTTCAAAGGTTTCACCCACTTCCACAAAACCGGCTAGCGTGGTGTAAATACCTGCTTTGCCTGGCGTGTAATGGCGTTTATGGTTGGCTAATAAAATCTCTGTGCCACGGCGAACGGCGACAATAATCGAAGGGCAAATAACGGGATAAGTACGATAGCCACAACTTGTGCATTGAACCGCTAGCTCATCGTGAGTTTGTTCCGCTTTTTGACCGCACTTTCCGCAGAATTGGTGGGTTTTCAAAAAATGATTGATTTCCACGCCTCGGCTTAACAAATGAAAATCTTCAGTTGGTAAAGACAACAAACTCCGCAGGGAAAGGTATTCTCGTTCATCTTGATCATTTTCTGCCACAAGCCATAAAGGTTGTGATTTCCATTTCCCGAGCAACATTGCTTTTTGCGTTGTGAGGCCGAGTTCCTTTGCTGTTCCGAAAGGCAGATCATTTTCCTGCCAATAAAGTGTCGATCCTTTGGTGAACAGCCAATATCCCTGATCTTCGGGCTGAATTGCTTTCATATTTTTCTCTTTTTGTTTCAAAAGTGCGGTCATTATAAAAGGGATTTTTCGGAAAAACGAATTTAATTTCTGTGATAAAAATAGCTAGTCAGTTTTCGTTGTGCTACAGTAGCAACCTGTTTTTCTCTTTAAAATTAGGAATGACAAATGTCTTTTTTCTCTTTTGCTTTTTTAGAAAATTCGATGTCTTTTGAAGGTTATTTTAAATATATCGCCATTTTTGTCTCGTTAGGTGCATTGCTTGTGGTGACAAGCTTATATTTACGTCATCGGTTACAAACCAAATATCGCGATCTCAGTATTATCTTTCTTTTATTAATTATTTTCTTGCTCGGTGTGCAATATAAGCAATATGAGCAAAATGAAGTCTATGCAGCTGATATCTCTAGCGTGGTGACATTTTTAAATTCGGTGAAAGATAGTCAAAATTTACAGAAAGAAGATATTCGTACCAATAGCCGTACATTAATGAACGGCATGATTTTAAATATTCGGGATCAGTATTTCGAAGTCCATTTTAATAATGATTTTTCAGCGTATACCTTATCCCCAATTAACTTAGTAAACCCTAATGTTACTGTGATTGATAAGGAGGATAAATAATGGATGGCTACACATTATTAGGCTTGAAATTGGCCATGGGTATTATTGGACTGGTACTCCAAATTAACTTAATGGGAAAAGGTAACCTTGCACCGACTTCCGCGATGGATCAGGTACAAAACTATGTGCTAGGTGGCATTATTGGTGGTGTGATTTATAGCGATAGTATTGGGGTATTCCAGTTCTCTCTCGTGCTCGTGCTTTGGACATTATTGGTTTTTACCCTCCGTTTTATCAAAAATCATAACAAATTAGTTAAATCTTTGATTGATGGTAAACCTGTTTGGGTGATTTCAAACGGTAAGGTTAAAACCGCTGAATGTATGAAACACAGTATTACTGCTAATGACCTCATGTTTAAGTTACGTGCTGCCGGTATTTATGAAATCAAAACGGTTAAACGTGCGGTATTCGAACAAAATGGGCAACTCTCGATTATTCAATACGGCGATGATAACTTACGTTATCCATTAATTGTTGATGGACAATTAGATGATGATGTTTTAGACATTATTGATCGTGATGAAGAATGGGTTAAAGCTGAGTTAGAAAAACAGAACATAACGATTGAGCAAGTGTATATTGGCGAATACTTGAATGGTCAGTTAGTGGCACATGTATATGAAAACAAATAAAAGAGACCGCACCTTAAAAGTGCGGTCCTTTTTTCGCTCATTTTAACCGACAACAAAAGGTAAGTAACCTGCTCGGATAGCAAAAGGAATAGAAGTAATAATCACACCGAGTACCAATACAAGTACTAGCAATGCTTTACCGCCCCATACTCGGTATGGCAAGTTTGGATGAATTGAGCGTGCTTTCCAAACTAATGATACCGGTAAAACCACGGCGTAGAACGCGAACATTTGACCGGCATAACCTAGAGCGAGAATAAAACCTTCCGGATAGAAAAGGGAGAAAAGCACTGAGGGAATAAAGGTCATTAAACCTAATGAAATACGCCCTGCATGAATATCAAAAGATTGTTTGAGTAAGTCTTCGATACATTCTAATAAACCTAATGCCACCCCTAAGAATGAAGTGACCAATGCTAAAGTGGAGAAGATTTTTACTGCGTTAGCAATAATTGGGCTTTGGGTGATTTCTAAGGTTGCTTTCACTAAGCCATTTAATGTGGCGTCTTCACGTAAAATTTGTAAGAACTCATTTTGGCTGAGTAAGCCATGCGTAGAGAGCTGCCATAAAAAGTAAGCAAATAATGTGATGCCGGAACCCACTAAAATTGCAATGCGTAAGGATTTTACGTTACCGTCTAAGTATTTATTTAAGCTAGGAATGGAACCGTGGAAACCAAATGCCGTGAAAAATACAGGGCTTGCCGAAATAATTAAGGCATTATCAATCGGCATCGCCATTAAGTTATCAAATTTGATGTTTGGTAACATTAATGCGAGCACTAAGATAAAAGTGGCAATCATCACAAAGAATAGGACACGGTTAATTTTATCCACACTGTGTGTGCCAATGACAATAAAACTACCGAAGAAAATGGTGAATACAAGCACCGCGATTTTGTTCATGGTGTCTTTATCCCCCATGGCTGGGAGTAAATCCATTAATAAGGAACCACCACCACTTACATAAGCAGCAATTAAGGCATATAAAAAGACAATTAAAACAGCGGTGGAAATAATTCGCCCCGCTTTACCAAAATATTGTGCAGCAAGTGTGCCGATCCCCGCATCGCTGTCAGCAGTTTGATACAGTTCCACGAATAACAATGCGGTGAATGTGAGTACCGCCCACAAGCCAATTAATAAGAAAACCGTCGCCGTTAAGCCAATCCCTGCTGAGGTGAGCGGCATTGCCAACATCCCCGCACCAATCATGGTTCCTGCCACAAGCAAGGTACTTCCCACAGTCTTGTTCATTTTACTTTCCTTTGGTTGTAATAATTAATTTACGATGATTGTATTTTAATCTTTACAGTGTGTAAAGTGGAGAAAACAAATTTCTTCTACAAAATGTACGGTAGAAATGACCGCACTTTCCCGATAAAATAACCGGCAAATCAATTAAGACGAGAGACAATAGTAGGAGAGCGCTTATGATTTATAGTATGACAGCCTTTGCACGCCTTGAAATCAAGAAAGATTGGGGCGATGCAGTTTGGGAAATTCGTTCGGTTAACCAACGTTATTTGGAAAACTTTTTCCGCTTGCCAGAGCAATTTAGAGGCTTGGAAAATGCTTTGCGTGAGAAACTTCGTCAAAATCTCACTCGCGGTAAAATTGAATGTTCATTGCGTATTGATAGCAAAAAACAAGCAGCGGCTGAGCTCAATTTAAATAAAGAATTAGCGAATCAAGTGATTCAATCTTTACAATGGATTAAGTCGCAAGCTGGCGAGGGTGAAATCAATTTAGCAGATGTATTGCGTTATCCTGGCGTGGTGGAAGCGGCTGAGCAAGATCTTGATGCCATCAGTCAAGATTTGTTGACAGCTTTTGATGAATTGTTGGTGGAATTTATTGCAATGCGTGGGCGTGAAGGCGAAAAATTGCAAGCTATTATTCAACAACGTTTAGATGGCATTACGGTAGAAGCTGAAAAAGTGCGGTCACAAATGCCGGCGGTTTTACAATGGCAGCGTGAGCGTTTATTACAACGTTTTGAAGAAGCAAAGATTCAACTTGATCCACAACGTGTCGAACAAGAAATGATTTTATTGGCGCAACGTGTGGATGTGGCGGAAGAATTAGATCGTCTGCAAATGCATGTGAAAGAAACCAACAACATCTTGAAAAAAGGTGGGGCAGTGGGACGTAAACTGGACTTTATGATGCAAGAGCTCAATCGTGAATCTAACACGTTGGCATCAAAATCCATTAATGCTGATATCACCGCTTCTGCTGTGGAATTAAAAGTATTAATCGAACAAATGCGTGAGCAAATTCAAAACCTTGAATAGGAAAAATCATGGCAACATTTATTTCATTAAACCAATATGATTTGGTGGAAGTGGCGGGCGTGGATGCGGAGAAATATCTGCAAGGCCAATTAACTTGTGATGTGGTGCATTTGGCAGCAGGTGCTTCAACGCTTACAGCGCATTGTGATCCTAAAGGCAAAATGAACTCGTTGTTCCGCTTAATTAAGCTTTCTGCAGAGCAGTTTTTGATTTTAATGCCGAAAGCTTTATTGGCTCCACTCGATCATTTGAAAAAATATGCGGTGTTTTCAAAAGTCACTTTCCAAGTATTGGATTGGCAAATTGTCGGCTTGATTGGTGAAAAGTGCAGTCGAATTCACGCGCAGATTGAATTAGATATTGATGAAGATCGTGCAATTTTGATCAATCCAACACCGTTAGATGTCACCTTTAATGGTGATGAAAAACAATGGCTTTGTGCGGATATTCAAGCAGGTTTACCAAGCTTGAGTGTGGAAACGCAAAATGAATTTATCCCACAGGCATTAAATCTACAAGCGATTGAACAAGCGATTTCTTTTACGAAAGGCTGTTATATCGGACAAGAAACCGTCGCGCGTGCCAAATATCGTGGCGCCAATAAACGTGCAATGTATGTGCTTTCGGGTGAGACAACGGTTACACCGAAAATCGGCAGCGAAATAGAAATGCAGTTAGAAACGGCTTGGCGTAAAACGGGGACAATCGTCAGTGCGGTCAATTTTGACGGCGTGTTATGGTTACAAGTCGTGATGAATAACGATTTAGAAGAAGGAACGCATTTCCGTTTACCGGAAGATGAAACGGTTTTAAAAATTGAACCGTTACCTTATTCCATCAATAGCTAAAAAACGATTTAGTCATTGATGGCTTATAAGAAGAAAAGAGAGAACCACAATGTTCTCTCTTTTTTTATTTTTTTAAAATCCGCTATAATTCTGAAAAACTCACGAATTAAATACTATGACTTATTATCTTGGCATCATGTCTGGCACCAGCCTTGACGGGGTGGATATTGCCCTTACTGACATCCAATCTAATCAAACCAAATTAATTGCGGCAGATTTCACACCGATGCCCGCAAAGTTACGCGAAAAAGTGACCGCACTTATTCAATCTGGTGAAACCACGTTACAAGCATTGGGTGAGCTTGATCATCAATTTGGTTTGCTCTATGCAGATTGCGTAAATGCCTTTTTACGTAAACACCAATTAAAACCAGAAAAGATTGAAGCCATTGGCTGCCATGGCCAAACAGTGTGGCATTCCCCAAAAGGTCAATTCCCGTTTACCATGCAAATTGGTGATATGAATTTATTAGCCGCTAAAACGGGCATCACGGTTGTCGGTGATTTGCGACGTAAAGATATGGCGTTTGGTGGACAAGGGGCGCCTTTAGTACCCGCTTTTCACCAAGCGGTATTTTTTGATCCTAACTGGGCAACAGTGGTGCTTAATATTGGCGGTATTAGTAATGTATCGTTATTGATACCCGAACAGCCTGTCATTGGCTTTGATACGGGAACGGGTAATACTTTGCTCGATCAATGGATCGAAAAGCATCAAGGCAAAGCTTACGACAAAAATGGTGAATGGGCGGTTTCAGGTCAAGTGAATTCAGATTTGTTAGCGGCATTATTAGATGAAGATTTCTTTCAACTGCCACCACCGAAAAGCACAGGGCGTGAATTATTTAATTTGGCTTGGCTAGAGAATAAAATTCAAAAAATAGCAGGCAAAACGACCGCACTTTTACCACAAGATGTACAAGCCACTTTGGCAGAATTTACCGTGCAAAGCATTGTTTTAGCCCTTAATAATATTCAGACGACATTACCATGCCGATTACTTGTTTGTGGCGGAGGTGCTAAAAATCAGGCGATCATGAATGGTTTAAAACAGGCATTACCAAATTGGCGTATTCAACTGACGACGGAATTAGAACTTGATATCGATTATGTGGAAGCGGCAGCTTTTGCTTGGTTGGCCTATCGTCGTATGCATAATTTACCCGCGAATTTGCCGAGTGTGACGGGTGCCACAAGTGCGGTCAGTTTAGGAGCGATTTTTCCAAAGGAATAAACCATGGCAGAGAATTTATTACAAACCCTTTCAACTTTAATTACTGAACAACGGAATCCTAATTCCATGAATGTGGATAGCTTGTCTGCATTAGAAATTGTGCAGTTAATGAATCAGGAAGATAAACAAGTACCTCTGGCAATTGAAAAATGTTTACCTCAAATTGCTCAAGCGGTCGAATGTATTGTTGCTGCATTTCAACAAGGTGGTCGATTAGTCTATATTGGCGCCGGAACCAGTGGTCGATTAGGCGTACTGGATGCCTCTGAATGCCCGCCAACATTTGGCGTGTCACCTGAAATGGTGAAAGGTATTATTGCAGGCGGCGAGCGCGCATTGCGTCATCCAATTGAAGGGGCGGAAGACAGTAAAGCACAAGCTGTGGTTGACTTACAAACAATTCACTTTTCCTCAAAAGATGTGTTGGTGGGTATTGCTGCAAGTGGCCGAACACCTTATGTGATCGGTGCATTGGAATATGCGAAAAGTTTAGGTTCAGTGACGGTTTCGATTGCAAGTAATCCGAATTCAGCGATGGCGAATATTGTGGATATTGCCATTGATACGGTAGTGGGGCCAGAAGTACTGACTGGTTCGAGCCGTTTAAAATCAGGTACGGCACAAAAATTAGTACTGAATATGCTTACTACGGCTTCTATGATCTTAATGGGTAAATGCTATCAAAACTTAATGGTGGATGTGCAGGCAAGTAATGAAAAACTGAAAGCTCGTGCCATTCGTATCGTCATGCAAGCCACGGATTGCGATAAGGCTCTCGCAGAAGAAACATTAAAGCAGGCTGATCAAAATGCGAAATTAGCGATTATGATGATTCTGAGTGGATTAGATCGTGCCCAAGCAGAGGCTTTATTAGAAAAACATCAGGGCAAGTTACAACTTGCATTGGAATAAGCAAAAATAAAACGCTAGGCATCAAACCTAGCGTTTTTTATTATTTAATAGTTTGCTCAATTAGCAATCTTGTTTGCCGTAAGCATCTTGACGAAGGATTTGACGAACGCCTTCATCAAATTGAGCTAAAACTTGATCCGCGTCTTTTGGATCTTTACCGCGAGCATCAAGATAGAACTTGATTTTCGGTTCTGTACCAGATGGACGAACGATTAAGCGGCTACCGTTTTCTAATACGAATACAAGGATGTCGCTTTGGCGATCAGTTTTAGTGTGGTCGATGAATTGTGCCACTTTAACACCACCTACTTCAGCTGGAGGCGTGTTACGAAGTGCGGCCATTAATTTACCAATTTCAGATAAATCGCTTACACGGATAGAAATTTGGCCACTTACATAAGCACCGAATTCTTGTGTGAAGTCATTAGCATAATCCGCTAAGGTTTTGCCTTGTGCTTTTAAGTGACGCACTAAATCTAAGAATACGATCGCCGCTGAAATACCGTCTTTATCGCGTACTTTATCTGGGTCA
The DNA here is from genome assembly GCF_001810545.1 of Haemophilus sp. HMSC066D02. NCBI lineage: Bacteria > Pseudomonadati > Pseudomonadota > Gammaproteobacteria > Pasteurellales > Pasteurellaceae > Haemophilus > Haemophilus sp. HMSC066D02. Next base: position 46,562 of record NZ_KV801826.1, read on the forward strand.
ACTAAGTAACCAAGCGCTTCTTCGAAACCGAATAATAAGCCTTGAACTTTACCGATGTATTTGAAACCGGTTAAGGTTTCTTCTGATTGGAAACCGTATTTTTTCGCAATTTCAGCAAGCGCTGGAGAAGATACTAAAGAACACGCTAATACGCCTTTCTCACCTTTTGCATGATATTGTTTTGCTAAATACCAACCTAAGAAACAACCTACTACGTTGCCGTGTAAAGGTTTCCAGTTACCTTGCGCATCAGGAACAGCTACAGCTAAACGGTCTGCATCAGGGTCATTGGCAATAATGAATTCTGCATTGTGTTCTTTTGCTACTTTAATCGCTAAGTCTAATGCACCTTTTTCTTCTGGGTTAGGGAAGTTTACTGTTGGGAATGTGCCATCTGGCCATACTTGTTCTGCCACAATGTGAGGTTGTGGAAGACCTGCTTTGGTTAAGGTTTTGCTTAATACTTCATAGCCTACACCGTGCATTGCGGTATAAACGTAGTTAATGTCTGCTTTAGGTTCTTTAGCAAGAGAAGCGGTTTTTTCGATATAAGCATTAACTACTTCATCATCTAACACCACATAATCTTGGCTACGTGGTAAATCTTTTACATTGCCTGCAGCTACTTTATCGATTAATGCGGCGATATCTTTGTCAGCAGGAGAAACGATTTGGCCACCGCCGTTCGCTTTACCTAAGTAAACTTTATAGCCGTTATCTTCCGGTGGGTTATGACTTGCAGTCACCATGACACCAGCAGTGGTATCAAAATATTGGATTGCGTAAGCTAATACTGGAGTGGGTAATTTACGTGGAAGTAAATAAGCTTTCACGCCTGCACCCGCCATGATTTCAGCGGTATCACGAGCGAAAACATCAGAGTTTTTACGACCATCGTAACCAATCACGATAGAAGGCTGTTTGTCGTAATCTTTTAAATAATCCGCTAAACCACCAGCTGCTTGTGCTACTAAAACACGGTTCATCCCCATAGGGCCTGCTTGTAATGGTCCACGAAGCCCAGCAGTACCAAATTGTAAACGGCCACTAAAGCGAGCTTGTAATTCAGATTGTGCTTTTTCATCACCATTTTTCGCCGCCGTTAAAAGTGCGGTTAATTCTGCATGAGTTTCTGCATCAGGATCTTGGTTTAACCAGTTTTGTGCAATATCAAAAAGCGTTGTCATGATGTTTTCTCCTTGTAAAAACTAATTCTTGTTAGACTAGCTGAAAATGACTTTAATTTAAATGGCTATTTTGCTTTTTTACTGAAAATTTAAGCTTTTTTTGATCGCAACCGTTTTCTCTTGATATAAAAAAGGCGTAAAAAATATTTACGCCGTGAGAGTGATATAAATTTATATAAAATAATAAAAATTAGAGAAGAAGGGCTGAACCCCATTTAATAATATCAAAGAAGAATTTGTTTTGATTGGTTGCAATACCATCACCCGTTTTCTTCAATGTGCCATCATCATTTTTCGTTTCATCTACCATGCCATTTACATATTGGCCTTTCACGACATCTAAGTCTTCTTTTGCCTGAGTACGTAAAATTTGGCAAGCTTTTGGCTCTAATGCATCGACATCACCAATTTCTGCACGGAACTTCTTAAATTGATAGGTTGCGTAATTCATCGATTTTTCATCTTTTTGAATCATTTTTACATAGTCTTCACCGATGATTTTTTCTAACGGATAGAAAAAGACATATTGGGAATGAATATAGCTATCTTCTTTGGCAAAATGTTGTTGCTGAATACGAGTTAAATTTGGATAGATACATTGTTCAGCTTGTTTACTTGCTACAGCCCATGTTTTTGCATTGGCATCAGACAGAAGGTAGTCTGCTTGTGCGAATTCAGCAGGAATAGTTGATTGTGATGAACCAAATAAACTACAAGCATTCAATAACATGATGCTGCTTAAAAAAATAATTTTTTTCACTTAAATTTCCTTACTAAAGTTGGAATGGCGGAATTTTAACAATAACGACATAATTGTAAAGTCTTCAGTAATTGATTTTCTTTCCTGAAGTAAGAAACTTCCGCTATAATGACCGCACTTTTTACACTTATAAAGGAAAGAACAATGCAAAATCCAAAAGATGATGTTTTATATGCACCAGTTGAGTGGGTTGACCATAGCGAAGGTTATACTGATATCCGTTTCCACAAATCGACTGATGGTATTGCAAAAATCACCATTAACCGTCCCGAAGTGCGCAATGCATTTCGTCCGCAAACAGTTAAAGAAATGATCCATGCATTTTCTAACGCGCGTTTCGATGAAAAAATTGGCGTGATTGTGTTAACTGGCGAAGGCGAAAAAGCATTCTGTTCTGGCGGTGACCAAAAAATTCGTGGTGACTACGGCGGTTACAAAGATGAAAGCGGTGTGCATCATTTAAATGTATTGGATTTCCAACGTGATATTCGTACTTGTCCAAAACCAGTGGTGGCAATGGTGGCTGGATATGCAATTGGTGGCGGTCACGTATTGCATATGTTATGTGATTTAACCATCGCAGCAGAGAATGCGATTTTTGGTCAAACTGGTCCTAAAGTAGGTTCATTTGACGGTGGCTGGGGTGCAAGCTATATGGCACGTTTAGTTGGTCAGAAAAAAGCTCGCGAAATTTGGTTCTTATGCCGTCAATATAATGCGCAAGAAGCATTAGATATGGGCTTAGTGAATACCGTAGTACCTTATGCAGATTTAGAAAAAGAAACCGTGCGTTGGTGTCGTGAAATGTTACGTAACAGCCCAATTGCATTACGTTGCTTGAAAGCTGCATTAAATGCAGACTGTGATGGCCAATCTGGTTTACAAGAACTCGCGGGTAACGCAACCATGTTGTTCTATATGACTGAAGAGGGTCAAGAAGGTCGTAACGCGTTCAACGAAAAACGTGCACCAGACTTTAGTAAATTCAGACGTAATCCTTAATTTGAATATAAAAAGTGCGGTTAAAAATCAGTGTGTTTTTAACCGCACTTTTATCATCAAGGAGAATAAGATGGAAACCAAATCATTTAATCTTTATCGTTATTCTATTCCCGTCGATAGTCAGTTAATTTTACGTGGACGTTTTTTAAAACGTCGAGAAGGCTTGATTGTGCGTGTTGCTTGCAGCCGTGATGGTTGGGGAGAAATTGCCCCTTTGCCAGGATTTAGTGAAGAAACCATCGAACAAGCGCAAGACCAAGCCATTGAATGGCTGACAAATTGGTGTCATGCAAGCTGCGAAGCGCCAAGAGTCCCACTTGACGGTTGTTATCCTTCTGTTGCCTTCGGTATTAGCACGGCGATGGATGAGATGAAACGTTATTTAAATGAGGAAGGTAACTATCATACTGCACCGTTGTGCTATGGCGATCCTGATGAGTTATATGCAGAACTGAATCAAATGCCAGGTGACAAAGTGGCTAAAATTAAGGTCGGGATGTATGAAGCGAATCGTGATGGTTTGATTACGGATATGTTTCTTGAAGCCATTCCTGATTTGCAATTACGTCTAGATGCGAATCGTCAATGGACCTTGGAAAAAGCATTAAAATTTGCGGAGAAAGTAAAACTAGAACATCGTTCTCGCATTCAATTTTTGGAAGAACCTTGTAAAACCTGTGAAGAAAGCCGCCAGTTTGCTGCTCAAACCGGTATTAATATTGCTTGGGATGAAAGTGTGCGAGAGCCAGATTTTCTTTTAGAAAAAGAACCGCACTTAAGCGCCATTGTGATTAAACCAACATTGATTGGCTCGCTGCAAGATTGTCAAAAGCTGATTGCACAAGCGCATAGCTTAGGCATAAAAGCGGTGATCAGCTCGAGTATTGAAAGTAGCCTTGGATTGACGCAACTTGCTCGTATTGCAGCGCAATATACCCCCAATGTGACACCTGGACTGGATACATTGAACTTAATGCAACATCAAGTATTACGCGCATGGCCGGGCTCAGATTTACCGCTAATTGATCTAAATTCAGAATTTATTACCAAAATCGTATAGAGATACGACCACCATTACACAAAAAATCGCTATAATTCGCATAAGTTAAAGGATGTGAAAATGTCAAAAAAATTCAATATTTTGCTGTTAAATGGCCCGAACTTAAATATGTTGGGCGCAAGGGAACCAAAACATTATGGTTCACTTTCATTATCTGCCATTGAAGAAAATGTGGGTAAACTTGCTGAGCAGCATGGTGTGAATTTGGAGTGTTTCCAAGCAAATAGCGAAGAAAAGTTAATTAATAAGATTCATCAAAGTTTTCAGAAAGTGGATTTTATTTTAGTTAACCCAGCAGCTTATACGCATACCAGTGTTGCATTGCGTGATGCGTTGCTTGCAGTGTCAATTCCTTTTGTTGAAATCCATTTGTCTAATGTGTATAAGCGCGAGCCATTCCGTCACCATTCTTACTTTAGTGATGTGGCTGAAGGCGTGATTTGTGGCTTAGGTGCAAAAGGCTATGAGTTTGCTCTCCAATTTGCGTTAGATTTTTTAAATAAAAAAGCATAAAATTTCACAAAATTTACAGATTTTCGCAGAAATTTATCGCAAAGTGCATGATTTTGCGGTAATCTTGCCGACACAAAAAAAACAGGTTTTAAAATTACCGCGCTTTGGAAATCAATTCTGAAAGTGCGGTTAACAATTCATTATTATTTTTAGGAAGAACGTATGGACATTCGTAAAATCAAAAAACTGATTGAATTAGTAGAAGAATCGGGTATCACTGAATTAGAAGTGCAAGAAGAAGAAGGTACAGTACGTATTAGTCGTGCGGCACCAGCGGTTGCACCTGCTGCAATTCAATATGCAGCAGCGCCAGTCGCACCGGTTGCGGCTCCGGCAGCAGCGCCAGCACCTGCAGCGGCTGCACCTGCGGAAGCGCCTGCAGCTGAAATGTCTGGTCACCAAGTACGTTCACCAATGGTGGGTACATTCTATCGTAGCCCAAGTCCTGAAGCGAAAGCTTTCGTGGAAGTGGGACAAACAGTCAAAGTAGGTGATGCACTTTGTATCGTTGAAGCAATGAAAATGATGAACCGTATTGAAGCTGATAAAGCTGGTGTGGTTAAAGCAATCTTAGTAAATGATGGCGAAGCGGTTGAGTTTGACCAACCATTAATCGTTATCGAATAATCCCTATCAATCTGAAATGGCGAGCTTTCTCGCCATTTTTTCACCCAAGTGGAAATTGTTATGTTAGAAAAAGTTGTGATTGCTAACCGTGGTGAAATTGCACTGCGTATTTTGCGTGCCTGTAAAGAATTAGGCATTAAAACCGTGGCGGTTCACTCTACCGCTGATCGTGATTTAAAACACGTGTTACTTGCAGATGAAACAGTCTGTATTGGACCTGCTCCATCTGTAAAAAGTTATTTAAATATTCCTGCTATTATTGCAGCTGCAGAAGTAACTGGTGCGGATGCTATTCACCCTGGTTATGGTTTCCTTTCTGAAAATGCAGATTTTGCAGAGCAAGTTGAGCGTTCTGGTTTTATTTTTATTGGTCCAACAGCAGACGTCATTCGTTTGATGGGGGATAAAGTTTCTGCGATTAAAGCAATGAAAAAAGCGGGCGTGCCTTGTGTACCGGGTTCAGATGGCCCAGTAGGTAGCGATATCGCGAAAAATAAAGAAATTGCAAAACGTATTGGCTATCCAATTATTATCAAGGCATCTGGCGGCGGCGGTGGTCGTGGTATGCGCGTGGTACGTAGTGAGGATGCACTTGAAGAATCCATTGCGATGACCAAAGCTGAAGCAAAAGCAGCGTTTAACAATGATATGGTTTACATGGAAAAATATTTAGAAAATCCACGCCATATTGAAATCCAAGTTTTAGCGGATACACACGGTAACGCAATCTACCTTGCAGAGCGTGATTGTTCTATGCAACGTCGTCACCAAAAAGTCGTAGAAGAAGCACCCGCACCAGGTATTACCGAAGAAGTTCGTCGTGATATTGGTTCCCGCTGTGCGAAAGCTTGTGTTGAAATTGGCTATCGTGGTGCTGGTACATTTGAATTCTTATATGAAAATGGTGAGTTCTATTTCATCGAAATGAATACTCGTATTCAAGTAGAACACCCAGTAACAGAAATGATCACCGGTGTGGATTTGGTGAAAGAACAGTTGCGTATTGCGGCTGGCTTACCACTTTCTTACAAACAAGAAGATATTAAAGTGAAAGGTCATGCGATTGAATGTCGTATCAATGCAGAAGATCCAAAAACATTCTTACCGTCTCCAGGTAAAGTGGTACACTTACACTCACCAGGCGGTTTAGGTGTTCGTTGGGATTCTCATGTGTATGGTGGTTATACCGTTCCTCCACATTATGATTCTATGATCGCAAAATTAATCACATATGGTGATACTCGTGATGTAGCAATCCGTCGTATGCAAAATGCATTATCAGAGACGATCATTGATGGTATCAAAACAAATATTCCACTTCATGAACTCATTCTTGAAGATGAAAACTTCCAAAAAGGTGGGGCAAATATCCACTATTTAGAGAAGAAATTAGGGATGTATGATTAATTTATAAATTATTAAGGTAAAGACAAAATATTGTCTTTACCTTATTTTTTATATAGGTTTATATATAATCATATTAAATTTATGATAAGATAAAATTTACATAAATTTATGTTATGTCTGTCTATTAATTGTGTTTCGTTAACAACCTAAGAGGTAAATTATGAAAAATACTATTTTAAAGTTTAGTTTAACAGCTTTATCCGCATTAACTTTAGCTGCTTGTGGAAGTAGTGGCGGTGGTGATGCTGGAAGTAGTAGTCAAGCACCAACAAAAGATAAACAAGCTGCACAAACAACTCAGCCAGCTAAAAAACAGAATAATTCAAGTAATCCAGTATCAACATCTTCAAACAATAAAACAGGTGGTGCTATAGTAGTTGATTCAGATAATAAGGGACATGTTACAGCTAAAACTGTAGCACTTACTTCAGCAAATTTATATAAAATTAATGTTGATGGAAAAGATATTCCTATTGGGTTTGGTCCTGGTATTAGCGCGAGAGGCTGGACACAGGCCACAGCTAAAACAATTAATGGTATGAAATTAAATGGTAAATTAGAAGTTTGCTGTGGTTCTTATAGCAATGTTCGTTTTGGAGCAATTGAGAGCCAAGATCCTAGTCAAGATGATATCTTGTTTTATAACGGATATCCTACAACTTCAATGCCATCATCAGGCGTAGCGTCCTATAGAGGGGATAGCATTATTTCAGCTGATACGGATAAATTACCAGATGAAGATTATTTAAAAGGTTCATCTAGCTTTACTGCTGATTTCGGTAATAAGAAATTAACGGGTACCTTAAGCACGCATAACAAAGATGTAGTTAAGATTGATGCTAATATTTCTGGAAATGGTTTTTCAGGTACAGCTAAATCAGATTTGTTAAATTCTCAGGGTAAAGCTGAAGGTAAATTCTATGGTGAGAATGCAAAAGAATTAGGTGGTTCAGCAAACGCTAATGATAATTCTTGGGGCGCTGCATTTGCTGCTAAAAAGTAATTATCACCGTATTTAGGAAAATATCTAACTTTATACATCCATTTTTAGTTTAAAACTGCTAAAAGACGGCTCTAGTCTCTATTATTTAGAGAGAAATTTGGATGTATCATTAATAATAAAATGGCTAACACAATTAGGTTAGCCGTTTTTATTGTCCGTAGTTAATTTTATGTTAATGAATTATAATTTTAATTTGAAAATGTATTTTAAATCCTTTTATAATGCACCCTTATTTTTACCTAAGGAAAAATTATGAAATTTAATCTCTCTAAATTAAGTTTAACAATTCTTGCAACTGTAACGTTAGCTGCCTGTGGAAGTAGTGGTGGTAGCAATACTCAACCAGTTAACCAAATAAAACCAGCTGAGTCAGTAAAACCAGCTGAGCCAGTAAAGCCAGCTGAGTCAGTAAAGCCAGCTGAGTCAGTAAAACCAACTGAATCAGTAAAGCCAGCTGAGACAGTGAAACCAGCTGAGACAGTGAAAGCAGCTGAGACAGTGAA
>NZ_KV801826.1:54723-101662 GCF_001810545.1 Haemophilus sp. HMSC066D02
AAGCAGCTGAGACAGTGAAAGCAGCTGAGACAGTAAAACCAACTGAGCCAGTAAAACCAGCGGAACAACCAAAAAATGAAGAACAAATCGTGCTTAAACGAGTGGGGTTTGAGGTTAATAAAGAAGATAAAACAGTGACGGTCATTGAAAGACAAATACATGATGACAATAACGTTAATCTCGTTAATGTTGAAGGTCAAGAAATTGAAATTATTCCATCAGGGTATTACGAGCGTCCAGTCATTGGAACGAATGAGAAAGAAGTGTTACAGGCTGATTATCCTGAATTGCGTTCTATTAGTGGCAAAAACTATAAAAATATTCGTTGGGGAAAATTTACGGAGCCTGCTTTAGGTTCTGATTATTATGTCGCATTTGGTGTCAATCCAACAACAGAAATGCCACAATCAGGTACTGCAAATTATATTGGAAATGGTATGCATGTAGAGAAGCGGGCTGATTACTTAGATTCTAACTTATCATTCGTAAAGCTAACGGCTAATTTCGCAGATAAAACATTAAATGGAACAATTTCTTTAGCCAAAACAGGCTATAAGGACGTTCTTGTATCAAATGGGATTGCAGGGGGCGCTCTTTCTCCTAATGTACATTTTGATGATGTTTCCTTATCTGCCAAAATTCAAGGCAATCAATTTAGTGGAACAAATAGCCAAGGTGTTCAGGTTGAAGGAGGCTTCTATGGAAAAGATGCAGACGAAGTAGCCGGAACTTATCAAGGAAATGATAAATTTGGTGTTTTTGGTGCTAGAAAAAATTAGAAAATTTTTGTAAATTTTGAAGCAAGCTTTTGGCTTGCTTTATTTTTCTTTATAGGAATAAAAATGACTTCACAATCGAAACTTGTTTTATTTTTAAGCTCCTCATTGTTGCTTAGTTCATTCTCTTTTGCAGCAGAGAAGTCTCCTCAATCTCGTGATGAGCGGTTTGATGATCAGCTTCAGCTTGCAAAACCGGATTTATCCACTCAAAAGCCACAAATTTCAGAAAAACGTGACGATAAACATACACTTTCTATTACGAAAGAAGAATTGGCAAAACATCCTGATTTGATCGTACGTGGATTGATTCCTGCAGTGTTGCAAAATAATGGTGAAGCCGTTCAACTCTTATTGCCGTTGTATCAAAATTTGCCTAAACAAGATCCATTTTTACTTGAGTGGGCAAATGCGATTAATGCTCGCGAAGAGGGGCATTTTTCGGAAGCGGTAACTCGTTATCGTACTCTATTTTCTCAAGATTCGACCATCCTACCGTTACGTTATCAGTTAGCACAAGCACTGTTTTTAAACAATGATAATGAGGCGGCCAAAGATCAATTCCAAAAACTGAGAGCTGAACAAGTTTCTCCCGAGTCTATCGCCATGATCGACCAATATCTTTCGGCACTTAACCGCCGAGATCAGTGGAAGTTTCAAGGTGGTCTGAGTTTCTTAAACGAAAGTAATATTAACAATGCACCAAAAGCAGGCACTCGCATTGGAAATTGGAATGCCTGGGAGCGCGAAAGTGCAGCAGGTTTTTCTTATTTTGCAGAAGCAGAGAAAAAATGGTCATTACCCCATAATTATTTCACTAAATTTTCTATTGAGGGAAGTGGGAAATATTACTGGGATAATAAAAAATATAATGAATTTAATGGTAGAGTTGGCGCTGGATTCGGTTATCAAACCGCGCGTTTCGAAATGTCATTAATGCCATTTACAGAAAGACGATGGTATGCAGGTGGCTCCTCGGGTAGTGAGTCAATGAAGCAGTATTCGAAAAATTCCGGAGCTCGTTTAGATTTAACCTATTGGCTGAATGAAAAGTGGCAAATTTCAACCGCACTTGAATATGGTGAACAGCGTTATATCACTCGTAAACATTTGAATGGGAATAACTATCTTTGGTCGAATACGTTATCTTATTTTCCTAAGAGTGGTCAATTTTGGTTCGTAGGCGCTGATTATAATCGTGAAAATACACGAGATGAAGACAATGCTTATCAACGTAAAAATCTCCGTTTAGGTTGGGGACAAGAGTGGGGATGGGGTATTTCAACCCGCATTTCTCTTGCGTATGCACGTAGAACTTACAAAGGTGCTGATTTATTCAATATTCGTCAGAAAAATAATGAATATCAATCGGCAGTAACATTATGGCATAGAGATCTTTACTTCTGGGGAATCACGCCTAAAATTACGTGGTCTTATCAACGAGTTTCAAGTAATCACCCATTCTATAACTACGACAAAAATCGTATTTTTCTTGAAATGGGTAAAACATTCTAACGGGAGTTCATAATGGATTTATCACAACGATATAAACAAGCCGCCAAGGAGGCGCGCTGGGCATTAGGGTTAGCTATTTTTTATGTAATTGGATGGTGTGTTTGTGCTTATTTACCGAAAGACTCGCCTGGACCGATAGGTTTTCCGTTATGGTTTGAATTATCCTGTATTTATTTACCCATTTTGTTTGTGGTCATTGGGTATTGGATTGTCAAAATTGTCTTTTTAGATATCCCGCTAGATGTTGAGTCAAAGGAGAATAAATAATGAATTTAGGTATTATTCTCCCATTAGCTATCTATTTAGTCTTCATCTTTGGCGCGGCATTATTTGCTTATGTAAAACGCAGTAAAGGTGATTTCCTTACGGAATATTATGTAGGAAATCGCTCCATGACAGGCTTTGTCCTTGCGATGACAACGGCTTCCACTTATGCTAGTGCCAGTTCTTTTGTTGGTGGACCAGGGGCTGCTTATAAATATGGGCTAGGTTGGGTATTACTCGCCATGATCCAAGTGCCGGCTGTGTGGTTAGCCTTAGGTGCATTGGGCAAAAAGTTTGCATTACTTTCTCGTGAGACCAATGCGCTTACTATCAATGATTTATTTCTCTATCGTTATAAAAATAAATATCTCGTTTGGATTTCCAGTCTAGCATTGTTGCTTGCCTTCTTTGCCGCTATGGTTGTGCAATTTATTGGTGGCGCAAGATTGCTCGAAACCACGATAGGGATTCCTTATACTCACGCCTTACTTATTTTTGCCTTAACGGTTGGTATTTATACGTTTATTGGTGGTTTCCGAGCCGTCGTGTTAACCGATACGATTCAAGGTACGGTAATGATTTTTGGCACAATCGTACTATTAGTGGGCGTGATTTACCATCTCGGTGGCGTAGAAAGTGCGGTCAATAAATTAACTGAAATTGATCCGAGTTTAGTAAGCCCTTACGGCCCAAATGAGATGCTAGATTTTCAATTTATGGCATCGTTTTGGATCTTAGTCTGTTTTGGTGTGGTTGGTTTACCACATACAGCCGTCCGTTGCATGGCTTTCAAAGACAGTAAAGCCTTACATCGAGGCATGCTCATTGGTACGATTGTCCTTTCAGTGATTATGTTAGGGATGCATTTGGCGGGTGCTTTAGGACGTGCCGTTGTGCCAGATTTAACGGTGTCAGATAAAGTGATTCCAACCTTAATGTTGGAAGTGCTTCCTCCTATTGTTGCAGGGATTTTCTTAGCCGCACCGATGTCGGCGATTATGTCCACAGTTGATGCGCAACTCATTCAATCCTCCTCAATTTTTGTGAAAGACTTATATCTTGCAAGCAAACCTGAAGCCGCGAAGAATGAAAAACGAATTAGCCGTATTTCATCAGTCATTACACTAATTTTATCGGCGTTGTTAATTCTTGCCGCACTGAATCCACCTGATATGATTATTTGGTTGAATCTATTTGCTTTCGGTGGATTAGAAGCAGCATTCCTTTGGGTGATTGTATTAGGCATTTATTGGGATAAAGCAAATGCAGCAGGTGCAATAAGCTCAATGGTGGTGGGATTAAGCAGTTATGTGCTACTGACTCAATTTGGTATCAAACTATTTGGTTTTAATGCCATTGTACCTGCACTTGTATTTGGCTTGATTGCTTTCATCTTGGGTAACCAATTCGGCGCAAAAAAACAGTAAAAATGGACCGCACTTTATGATTTACCAGATCCTAGCATTGTTTATTTGGAGTAGTTCCTTTGTTGCCGCTAAATACACCTTTACAATGATGGACACCATTTTGATGATCCAAGCCCGTTTATTAATGGCGGCGATTATTGCGATGCCACTCTTTTTTCGTCGTTGGAAAGGCGTGTCTAAACCGATGCGAAAACAGCTTTGGTGGCTAGGTTTTTTCAATTATACCGCGACCTTTTTGCTGGGATTCATTGGTTTAAAATATACAAGCGCGGCGAGTGCAACGACCATGATTGGATTAGAACCATTATGTGTGATTTTCATTGGGCATTTTTTCTTTCAAGATCGTGCGAAATGGTATCATTGGTTGTGTGGGGCTTTTGCCTTTTTAGGCGTAGCCATTTTAATTCTAGGCGGGCAGGGCAATGAAGGCGCAAGTGAAATTAGCTTATTGGGTTGCTCCTTAGTGGTGGCGGCAAGTATTGTGTTTGCTTGTTGCTTGCGTTGGACGAAAAAAGTGGTGGCAACGGTTTCAGCACAAGCCTATACATCCATTTCGATTGTGTTAGCAAGCATCACCATGCTGCCATTTACTTTATTGCTGACGGAAAACTGGGATATCCATTTTAACTGGCTTGGTTTCTTTGGTTTGATTTATCTCGGTGTAGTATGTAGTTGGTTTGCCTTTTGGTTGTGGAATAAAGGCTTAAATTCGGTGGATGCAAAAATCTCGGGAATTTTGACCGCACTTGAGCCGATTTTTGGTGTCTTTTTGGCAGTATTATTACTCAACGAAGAGGTTTCACTTGTTTCAGCGCTTGGGATTATCATTATTGTGGTTTCAGCCCTAGGCGTAAGTTTATTACCCAGATGGTTACATAAAGAAATTAATTAAAAGGAAAAGAAGATGGCGTGGATTCAAATTCGCTTAAATAGTACAAATGAAAAAGCCGAGAATATTAGCGATTTTTTAGAAGAAATTGGCTCAGTTTCGGTCACATTTATGGATAGCCAAGATACACCGATTTTTGAACCACTTCCAGGCGAAACACGTTTGTGGGGAAATACGGATGTGATTGCATTATTTGATGCAGAAACCGATATGAATGAAATTGTGAGTTTGCTTAAACAAGCACATCATTTAGATGAAAACACCGCTTACAAAATTGAGCAAATCGAGGATAAAGATTGGGAACGTGAATGGATGGATAACTTCCACCCAATGCAATTTGGCAAACGTTTATGGATTTGCCCAAGCTGGCGTGAAGTGCCAGATCAAAATGCAGTTAATGTGATGCTTGATCCTGGTTTAGCTTTCGGAACAGGCACCCACCCGACAACCGCACTTTGTTTAGAGTGGTTAGATGGTTTGGATTTAACTGACAAAACCGTCATCGATTTTGGTTGTGGCTCTGGAATTCTTGCCATTGCAGCCCTTAAATTAGGGGCTAAAAATGCAATCGGTATTGATATCGATCCACAAGCCATTCTCGCCAGTCGAAATAATGCAGAACAAAATGGGGTGGCGGATCGTCTTCAACTTTTCTTATCCGATGATAAACCTGCAGATTTAAAAGCAGATGTTGTTGTGGCGAATATTCTTGCGGGGCCATTGAAAGAACTTTATCCGATTATTTCTCAACTAGTGAAAGAGAGCGGTGATCTTGGATTATCGGGTATTTTAGAAACCCAAGCAGAATCGGTATGTGATGCTTATACACAATCCTTTGATTTAGATCCTGTTGCAGTGAAAGAGGAATGGTGCCGTATTACAGGTAAATTAAAATCGGCTTAATTTCTTTTTGTCAATTAAAAAAAGTGCATTTTTTGAACAAATTTCACTTTGCAAAAAAACGAAAAATGCGTAATATAGCACCCCTTGTCGGTTGCTATTGTGGCCTGACTTGCTGGAGATAGGACTTGTAATTGGGGATAACATAAAATGCGAATTGGTTCTTATGAATTAAAAAATCGTATTTTATTGGCACCCATGGCAGGTATCACGGATCAACCTTTTCGACGTTTATGTGCCCATTATGGCGCGGGATTAACGTTTTCAGAGATGATGTCCACCAATCCACAAGTTTGGCATACAGAGAAATCGAAACTTCGTTTAGCACATAGTGAAGATCTAGGATTAAATGCGGTGCAAATTGCAGGTTCTGATCCTTTAGAAATGGCCCAAGCTGCAGCAATTAATGTAGCCTATGGTGCTGAAATTATCGACATTAATATGGGCTGTCCCGCAAAGAAAGTAAATCGAAAATTAGCGGGTTCTGCACTGCTTCAATTTCCTGATTTAGTGGAAAAAATTTTAAAAGAAGTCGTGAATGCCGTTGATGTGCCTGTGACGTTAAAAATTCGCACAGGTTGGGATAAAGCAAATCGAAACTGTGTGCAAATCGGCAAAATTGCAGAACAATCTGGTATTCAAGCTTTAACCATTCACGGGCGGACGAAAGAATGCCTATTTGAAGGGGAAGCGGAATACGACAATATTCGAGCAGTCAAACAATCAATTTCAATTCCTGTTATTGCGAATGGTGATATTGATTCTGCCTCGAAAGCGAAAAAGGTACTTGAGTATACAGGTGCTGATGCAATAATGATCGGTCGTGCCGCACTAGGCAATCCATGGCTTTTTCAAGCCGTCGAGGCTTTAGTTGAACATGATTCGATAATTCAAACTCCAAGTTTGCGTGAAAAGTGCGGTCATATTTTGCGTCATATTCAGGAACTTCATGAGTTCTATGGTGAGCAAAAAGGCTATCGAATAGCCCGTAAGCACGTAGCTTGGTATTTACAGGGAATTCAACCCGATTCCGTTTTTAGACAGACTTTTAACGCAATTAATGAACCGAAAGAGCAGTTAATTGTGCTGGAAGATTTTTTAAATTCAATTTTGGATAAAGAAAAATGTTAGAACAACAACGTAGTCCGTCTGAAGCGTTAACCGTTTCAGTTTTAAACTCTCAATCACAAGTAACAAACAAACCATTACGTGATTCAGTAAAACAAGCTTTACGCAATTACTTATCACAATTAGATGGTCAAGATGTGAATGATCTTTACGAATTAGTATTAGCGGAAGTTGAACACCCGATGTTAGATATGATTATGCAATACACCCGCGGTAACCAAACTCGTGCAGCGAACATGCTCGGCATTAACCGTGGTACATTGCGTAAGAAATTGAAAAAATACGGTATGGGCTAATTAAGATTAGCAAAAGAAAAGGCGAACATGATGTTCGCCTTTTTATTTATCTATTGAATGGTGAAGCTAATTGGTACACTGACTGAAGAGGTAAATCCAGCGGGTTTTGGACCAACAGGTCTTGCACTTCTCACCGCTTCCAGTGCTGCGTTGTCTAAGCTTTCATCTCCAGAGGAGTTCGTTACTCGTTCTCCTGATAAGGAACCATCTGCCCCTACGCTAAAACTCACGCTCACAACACCTTGTTTACGCATCATCTTCGCTCGAGCAGGATAACGTTTGTGCCGTTCAATTTCACGTCGAATAGCTGCACGGTAAGCATTTAGCTCATCCGTATTGGTACCTGAGCCACCTTGAACGCCATTTGTACCAGGTTGACCTGTGGTCGTTGCTTTAGAATTTGCCGTAGCCGTTGAATTAATATTCTTATCGCCAATCGGTAAGCTCTTCGGCATTTCTACCGCTTTCTCTGCTTTTACCTCATTTTTAGGTTTTTCTTTTGGCTTCTCTTTCGGTTTTGGTTTCGGCTTTTCTATTGGTTTTTCTGGCTTTTTCTCAGGTTCTTTTTTCTTCTCAGGCTCTGGTTTCTTCGTTGGATCTGCGACGACTTCTTGCTTTTCAGGTTCCGGTTCTGCCTGTTGAGGTTCAGGTTCCGGCTCAGGAGCGGGTTCTTCCACTCTCATCCCTTGAATCATTTCCATTGATATTGTCGTGGATATTTCACCTGTAGCATTACTTGCAGCTTCACTTGGCTTATGCCAGTTCCAAAGCAATGCGCCTACAATGGCACCATGAATTAATAGAGAAATAAGCAAGCCTAATAGTGATCGTTTAGCTTGTTGGCTGTTCATTGTTTATGCCCTACTCCGACGCCTCCCACTGCTGGCGCATTTTTGCTCGAAGCGCCTTTATCTTTCATCGAAACAATCGCGACATTTTTAATTTCGTTTTTCGATAACATGTCAGTAATCGTCACAAAATCTTGGAAAGAGGCTTCTGCATCAATTTTTAATGTAACTTTCTGATCTTTATTCCAACCCGCGATCTCTTTTTCAAGCGCTTCTTGCGAGATAGGTTTGTCATTAAAATAAAGTTGTTTATCTGCCGTTACAGTCAATAATTTGGCTAATTCATCTGATTTGAATGCGACCGTTGAACTGGCTTTTGGCACATTAACTTGAATTTTTCCTTGAGAAATAAAGGATGCGGTGATCAACACTATCGCTAATAACACCAACATAATGTCGATGAAAGGAATAATATTGATTTCATCAAATTTTTTCACGATTATTCCTTATCTTTTTGAGCGTTTAATACTTTCCATTTCAATAAGTTAACATCTACTTTACGACCTAAGCCGTTATAGAACATCATGGATGGAATCGCGACTAAAATACCTAGTGCGGTTGCTTTTAGCGCAAGAGAGAGGTGCATCATGATTGCGCCAGCATCGACATCACCGCCAGCTTGACCAATTTGATAGAAGGTTAACAAAATACCAATTACTGTTCCTAACAAGCCCACATAAGGTGCGTTTGCGCCAACGGTTGAAATGGTCGTCATATTGCGATTTAAATCAATTTCAAGTGAATGGATATTGGAATATTTAGCGACATTGACACGGCTTAAAAAGATAAAACGCTCAATCACAGTAGCAAGCATGATTACGCTCATAAGAAGTAAAAGCCCGATAATAATGTAATCACTATATTGTTCTAAAAACTCAAAAAGTTTTGGCATCTGATAGTCCTTTTATATGATAAAGAATACAAAATTAATTGATAATGAATTTCAATTAGATTGGAATTTTATCAAATGAAAAATAGAGCGTAAATATAAATTAGAAAAATGGCTATTTTTTGACCGCACTTTGAGGTAAATCATAGAAAGTGCGGTTGTTTTGAGAGGGGATTTAAAGGGATTGCAGGTAATCTAAGACAACCTGATGATGTTCGCCTGTTTTGAATTTATCAAAAACGTGTTGAATTTTGCCTTGTTCATCAATGAGGAAGCTAATGCGGTGAATGCCGTCATAGGTGCGTCCCATAAATTTCTTTTCACCCCAAACACCAAATTGCTCGGCAACCTGGTGATCTTCATCAGAAAGCAAGGTGAAATTGAGCGATTTTTTCTCAACAAATTGAGCCAGTTTTTTTGGCGCATCTGTGCTGATGCCTAAAATAATCACACCTAATTTTTCTAACTCGCTTTTAGCATCACGTAAACCGCAGGCTTGAGTTGTACAGCCTGGTGTTAAGGCTTTTGGATAAAAATACACGAGTACTTTTTTGCCTTTAAAGTTGCCAAGTGAAATTGGTTGATTATCTTGATTTAAAAGGGTGAATTGCGGTGCTAAGTCACCCACTTGTAATGTTTTCATAAAAAATCCTTAAAAATGTAAAAAATGATTTGTAAATTCAAGCTATTTTAGCGATTATAACCAAATATTTTCAAATGTTATTGTTAAAACGCAAAATAGATGTAAATGGAGTACCTTATGACTACGCAAACCCCCTTATTTTCAGGCAGTATTGTTGCTTTAGTAACCCCGATGGATAACCACGGGAACATTGATTTTGAAACATTAGAAAAACTTATCGAGTTTCATATCAATGCGGGTACAGATTCGATTGTATCTGTGGGGACAACAGGAGAGTCCGCCACATTAAGCATTGAAGAAAATGTGAAGGTGATTGAAAAGACGGTTGAGTTAGCAAAAGGACGTATTCCAATCATTGCTGGCACCGGTGCGAATGCAACGAGCGAAGCCATTGTGATGACAAAATTATTACGTGATAGCGGTGTAGCCGGTTGTTTATCTGTTGTTCCTTACTACAATAAACCAACTCAAGAAGGCATGTTCCAACATTTTAAAGCGATTGCAGAATGCACGGATTTACCACAACTTCTTTATAACGTACCAGGTCGTACCGGTAGTGATATGAAACCTGAAACCGTAGCACGTTTGTCGCAAATTGAGAATATTGTGGGGATTAAAGAAGCCACAGGCGATTTAACTCGTATCACTGCAATTAAAGAATTAGCCGGTAAAGATTTCATTGTGTTAAGTGGGGATGATGCTACAGGGCTAGAAGCGATGAAATTAGGTGCAGAAGGTGTCATTTCTGTGACAAACAACCTTGCTGCAAAAGACATGGCCGCGATGTGTCGCTATGCTTTAGCGGGTGATTTTGCAAAAGCGGAAGAAATTAATGCTCGCTTAATGCCTTTACACCAAGATTTATTTATTGAATCAAACCCAATTCCAGTAAAATGGGCTGCATATCGTTTAGGTTTAATTAAGACTTCACACTTACGTTTACCACTTACTGTGTTAAGCGAAAGCGCTCAAGTAAAAGTAGAAGAAGCATTAAAAATTGCTGGCTTAATTTAATGAATTAAAGGGTTGTTTTTACAGCCCTTTAAACTTTCAGCTCTTTTATTTGTCAAAGAGCGGTCATTATTCTAATTATTTTTTATTGAAAGGATTTAAGGAATGAAAAAAATCGTACTGAGTTTAGTCGCAGCAGCATTGTTATCGGCATGTTCAAACAGCGTGGAAAAAATGCAGACGGCTAATGACACTTATCAAAATTCTGATCGTGAAATACCGAGCTTTTCTCCTTTAGCAAGTGGTGGGGTAACATTGCCGCAAGCTGATCCGACTTATGAACTTCCTCAGCTTAATGCGAAAAAAGAACGCGTGGATATTCGTCCGCCTTCAACCCCATTAGCGATTATTAAAAATTCTTTAACACAATTTGATGGCGAACGTGCATTGATTGTTTATACGGATGCACAAGCAGAGCTTTATAACCTCAAACAAATTGAGCGTTTATTGAAAGAAGAAGGCACGAATTCGACCTTAGATGGTGCAATATTAATGAGTGACTGGGCGCCAACGGGTCGTGCAGACGATAAAGCCAATACAGAGATCCGTTATAAAATTGAACAAGTTACAGCGCAAGATGCGAGTGCGTTAGCGGTTTCTGTCGAACAAATGCGTCGTGATGGTGTAATTTACACACCAAATCAAGCTGATAAGCAGCGCTATGCATCTGATCGTTTAAATCGTTTTGTTTCGGCGCTCACTAGCGCTTATAACAAGCAACAACAAGATTTAAGTAGTGCTTCTGTAGGACCTTTCCAATCTGGTTTAATTACTGATACGAATGGCAGAATGGCATTGGGTATGGATGCAAGCTTTGGTCAAGCATGGCAACGTTTAGGTTCGGCTCTACCGAAATTAGGCTTTAAAGCAACATCTGAATCTGCAGGCCGTGGTTATCGTGAATTGAAATATAAACCATTGGATAAACAAGAGTGGTTACGTTTAGGTGTGAATCCGCCTAATCTAGAAAAAGGCGTTTACCAAATGCAAATTTCTGCGGTGGGTAAACAAAGTGCGGTCGTGATCACTGATGAAGATGGCAAGGCATTACCAAATGAAGCCGCTCAATCCCTCTATTCCGCGCTAGGTGTGTTACTTGCGCAATAATATAATAAGTTGATAAATAAAAAGTGCGGTTCAATTTGACCGCACTTTTTTATTAGAAAAAATTTATTCAGCTTTCACGCCTAAGTTACCCATTTTTACACCGAGGTTACCGAGTGAAACCGGATCCAAATAATCCCCCAAGAATTTGAATAACTCACTTAATTCCGTAAATGAGCGTTTGATTTTTACTTGATCTTCTACTTTACGCACAAATTCATAACGCACATTTTCGCCTTCAAAATAAGCTGTGAGCGTGAGATAAATGGTTTCAAAAAAGTGGCTTTGAGCCCCTTCTTCACCTGGATCACTGATACGGACATTCCAAGTATTGTTAAATAAAACTTCTGTTTTGATTGACATATAGACTTCCTCTTTTTGTTATTTTTTATACTGAAATTGAAACGAAAAACCCGATGATAAAATTTCTGAAATCAAAAACTTTATCATCGGGCTTTTCAAACCAATTGCTCGCATATTTTGCTTTTCGTTGGTAACTGCCTTTGCCTTTACGTTTTTTCTCAACGCGTTGGCGGAATAATTTGTCGTGTAATAGTGCCATCACAGCATTATCTTTCACGACTCCTTTGGAGTGTTGATAAATGGGCTGATTTTCAACCGCACTTTTTGTTTTTTTTGTCATATTTACCTCTAAAAAATTGCCGTGAAGTGTTTCACGGCAAGTCATTATAGCGAAAATGAATAAAATTACAAAATGGCGAGTACGCTTTCAGGCGGTCGTCCAATTTTGGCTTTTTCACCTTTTACCACAATCGGGCGCTCTAATAAGGCTGAATTTTCACTGATGGCTTTTAATAAATCATCATGAGTTAATGCAGGATTATCTAACCCTAATGATTGATAAAGCTCATCTTTGGTACGCATCATTTTTCTAACATCATCTAATCCTAATTTATTAGCCAGTTGCTGTAATGCTTCAACAGAGTAGTGTTGTTGCAAATAAAGTTCGATAGTTGGTTGGATACCTTTTTCTTCTAATAAAGCTAAGGTTTCACGGCTTTTTGAACAGCGCGGATTATGGTAAATCTTAACAGACATAACGTTTCCTTCTATTTTATGTTGAATGAGTGGATATAGGATTGATTTAAATTTTAACTTATAATGACAAAAAATACTTGTTTAGGAAGACTTTATGTTAGAAATGCTAAAAAATTGGTATAGCCGTCGCTTAAGCGATCCGCATGCGATGGGACTACTTGCCATTTTGTTATTTGGCTTTATTGCGATTTATTTCTTTAGTGATTTAATCGCTCCGTTACTGATTGCCATTGTATTAGCATATTTATTGGAAATGCCGATTAATTTTTTAACGAAAAAATTAAAATTTCCTCGAATGCTTGCCACGTTAATTATTTTTGGTGGCTTTCTAACCTTAGCGTTATTAATTTTCTTCGGGCTTGTACCAACATTATGGAATCAAACGATTTCCTTATTAAGCGATTTGCCAGCCATGTTCAATAAGTTACATGAATGGTTATTAGCCCTTCCTGAGCATTATCCTGAACTCATCGATTACACCATGATTGACACCTTTTTTAGTGCGGCTCGCGCGAAGATTTTGGGCTTTGGTGAATCTGCGGTGAAATTGTCGATTACTTCATTAATGAACCTTGTATCACTGGGTATCTATGCATTTTTAGTGCCATTAATGATGTTCTTTATGCTGAAAGATAAAACAGAACTTCTTGCTGGTGTAAGCCGATTTTTGCCTAAAAACCGTCTTTTAGCGTCTAAAGTATGGAATGAGATGCAGCAACAAATTGCGAATTATATTCATGGCAAATTGTTAGAAATTTTGATTGTTGGCGTGGTGACTTATATTATCTTTTTAAGCTTTGGTTTAAATTATCCGCTGTTACTTTCTGTTGTCGTAGGTCTCTCTGTCTTAGTCCCTTATATTGGTGCGGTATTGGTGACGATTCCCGTTGCTTTAGTCGCCATGTTCCAGTTTGGCATTTCCCCAACGTTTTGGTATTTAATTGTGGCCTTTGCGGTGAGTCAACTTCTAGATGGAAACTTGTTGGTGCCGTATTTATTCTCTGAAGTCGTTAATTTACATCCTTTAGTAATCATTATTTCGGTGTTGATTTTCGGCGGATTATGGGGGTTCTGGGGCGTATTCTTCGCTATTCCGTTGGCAACGCTCGTTAAAGCTGTGCTGAATGCATTACCGGATTAGACAGAATTAAAACGATAAAAAGAAAGCTGACGAAAGTCAGCTTTTTTGTTCTTTTAATTTTTGGATATCCAAAATTTCCACACAATTTGTTGTCCCTGCTTTAATGCGCCATTTAATATTAAATTCGTACAGACTAATACCGTAAATACGGTCGGTTTCTTTACCTTGTTGATAAGCTGGGCGGGGATCTTGTGCGATCACTTCTGTAATAAATCTCGCTAAGTGCGGTCGGTTTTTGTGATATTTTTCAACCGCACTTTGGGCGATTTCTGTAAATTCTACGTTTAATTTTGCAGGTGGTTTTTCTTGTGCAAAACTTGATTTTGCCTCAGGTTCGCTATCAGCATAGGCAATATAAGGCTTAATATCAAAAATAGGTGTGCCATCGACAAGATCCACGGAGCCCAAATGCAGAAAAACACGTCCATGAATACATTCCACTTGGCGTAATTCAACTTTGGATAAGCCTAGCGGATTAGGGCGATGCGTAGCCCGTGAAGCAAATACACCGACACGTTGATTGCCGCCTAAACGAGGGGGACGAACAGTGGATTGCCATTTCCCATGGGGTATTTTGTCGAATTGGAAAATAAGCCAAAGATGGCTAAATTGCTCTAATCCTCGCACCGCCTCTGGTGAATTATATGGAGGGAGAAGTTCCACAATACCAATGCCATCTTGTACTAAATCAGGCTGGCGTGGCACTGAGAATTTTTCTTTGTAAGGCGTGTGAATCACCGCAATTGGGTGAAGAGTCAGTGTTAAATCATTCATAAAAAGGCAATTTCCGTGTAGAATACGCCCTTTATTGTAATCAAAAGTGCGGTCAAAAAAAATGACAAATCATAAATTGAAAATGTGGTGGGAAACCGCTCGCCCAAAAACCTTGCCTTTGGCATTAGCTTCTATTTTTACTGGTTCGGCATTGGCATATTGGGCGGATAAAGAAAGTTTTAATCTCACCGTGATGTTACTTTGCTTGCTTACCACCATTTTATTGCAAGTACTTTCCAACTTTGCTAATGATTACGGCGATCATCAAAAAGGGTCAGATACCGAAGAACGTATTGGGCCTTTACGCGGTATTCAACAAGGTGCAATTTCTGCGAATGAGCTTAAATGGGGCTTAATTTTAATGGCGGTGGGTTCATTTTTTTCAGGCGCATTCTTAATTGGTATCGCATATCAAAGTCTCACAGATTTATTGGCCTTTGCAGGTTTGGGTATTCTTGCCATTATTGCTGCCATTACTTATACCGTAGGGGCTAAACCTTATGGTTATTTAGGTTTAGGCGATTTGTCAGTGTTGCTCTTTTTTGGTTTATTGGGTGTGGGTGGAACCTATTATTTACAAACTCACAGCATTGATAGCTTAATTACTTTACCTGCATTAGGCTCAGGTTTATTAGCAACAGCTGTTTTAAATATCAATAATTTACGTGATATTGAGCAAGATGCTAAGGTAGGAAAAAATACCCTGGTTGTGCGTATTGGCCCGAAGAAAGGACGCATTTATCACTGTGTTTTATTAAGCATTGCCGCTTTATGTTATGTGCTATTTGCGGCATCAACCGCATTTAGCCCTTGGCATTTCTTATTTTTATTGGCATTTCCACTGTTATTAAAACATGCGTTATTTGTTTATCGCAGCAAAGAGCCTGCAGTGTTACGTCCGATGTTAGCACAGATGTCAATGATTTCTTTATTTATCAATATCTTGTTTAGTTTAGGCTTGCTTATCGGCTAAATCGGCTTATACTAGAGAAAAAATTTTAACGACAAGGGGTACATTATGTATATCGATACTTCAGAACTTTGTGATATTTATGCTGATCAAGTAGATGTGGTTGAGCCAATTTTTTCTAGCTTTGGTGGCGTCAGCAATTTCTACGGCAAAGTGACGACAGTAAAATGTTTTGAAAATAATGGATTAATTGCCGAAATTCTCGAAGAAAATGGTAATGGCAGAGTACTTGTCGTTGATGGTGGTGGCGCAGTACGCCGTGCTTTAATTGATGCAGAGCTTGCACAACTTGCCGCAGATAATGACTGGGCGGGTATTATTGTTTATGGTGCCGTGCGTCAAATTCAACAGCTTGAAAATATTGATATTGGTATTCATGCGCTTGCACCAATTCCAGTTGGCGCAGATGAAAATAATCATGGTGAAAGTGATCTGCCAGTTAATTTCGGTGGCGTGACGTTCTTCCCTGAAGATTATATTTATGCTGATTTAACAGGTATTATTCTTTCACAAGAAGCATTAGATTTAGAAGATTTCGAAGAAGAATAATTTTGAAATTATTGACCTTTTTAAAGTGCGGTTAGAAATAACCGCACTTTTTTTGTTAAAATTTTTTTGAACAAGATCACATTTTAAACATTTGTTAGTTGAAAGTTTGTAACATTCATTTAACATCGCAAATAGTTCATCTGTAATCAGTTTGGAGGGACTCATGAACGAAACAAACACAACTAAAAATTATAAAAGTGGGATTATCTTTCTGCTGGCGATAGCCTGTTTTTTTATTTTATTAAAATCTTTACCTTTCGCGCCTAAGGAAAATGCTGGTTTAGCATTATTAGCCTTTGTGGCGATTCTTTGGTTAACTGAGGCATTGCATGTCACAGTGACCGCTCTGTTGGTGCCATTACTTGCGATTGCCCTTGATTTGGTGACAACCAAGCAAGCTTTAGTCGCATTTGCCGATCCAACCATTTTCTTATTCTTTGGTGGCTTTGCTTTAGCGACAGCTTTACATATACAAAAACTCGATAAAATGATTGCCAATAAAATCATGGCAATGGCTCGTGGAAATTTATTTGTCGCTGTGATGTATCTTTTCTCCATTACTGCTTTCCTTTCGATGTGGATGAGTAACACGGCAACAGCTGCAATGATGTTACCTTTAGCCATGGGGATCTTAAGCAAACTTGATAAAGAAAAAGAACATAATACTTATGTCTTCGTATTATTAGGGATTGCATATAGTGCGAGTATTGGTGGTATGGGTACATTAGTGGGTAGCCCACCAAATGCTATCGTTGCAAGTAACTTACATTTAACCTTCTCTGATTGGTTATGGTATGGTTTACCAATTATGCTCATTTTGATGCCATTGATGATTGGTACACTTTTCATTGTCTTTAAACCGAAACTTAATTTACATTTTGAACAAAACTTTGAACGTATTGAAATGAATGGCCAACGCGTTTTAACGCTTGTCATTTTTGGTGTTATTGCACTTTGTTGGGTATTTAGTAGTTATATTAATCCAATCATTTCAGGTGTATTTGGTCTTGCTAAAAATATCGGTAGTTTTGATAGCGTCGTCGCATTACTTGCGGCTGTCATTATTTGTTCAACCGGTGTAGCAAATTGGAAACAAATCCAAGAAAGCACTGACTGGGGCGTATTGATGCTTTTCGGGGGCGGTTTAACCTTGAGTGCAGTGTTAAAAGATTCGGGCGCAAGTAAAGTGTTAGCTGACGGTATTGTATTCTTGGTTCAAGGACAACATTACTACCTCATTGGTTTATTGGTCGCAACCTTCATTATTTTCTTAACTGAATTTACTTCCAATACGGCAAGTGCGGCGTTATTAGTACCAATCTTTATTTCTATCGCACAATCTCTCGGTATGCCGGAAATTGGTCTTGCGTTAATTATCGGTTTAGGTGCATCTTGTGCCTTCATGTTACCAGTGGCGACACCGCCAAATGCAATCGTATTTGGTACAGGTGAGGTTCGCCAAAGTGATATGGTTAAAGCTGGATTTATCTTAAATATTGTATGTATACTCGTTATCGCGACAATAGGATATTATTTCTGGTTGAATTAATCATATAAAGAAAAGGGCGTGTTGGATATTCAACACGCCCTTTTATTATTTCAGTAAAGATTATTCATCTTTATTTGATTTATCCTCTTCTTCTACTTCAATCTCAACTTCATCTGCTTTATCTGCAGCACCGTTGATCGTTAAGCAAATCTCGCTAGAAATCAAATGCTCTAAAATTGTGGCAAGCTCGTGTAATTTTTCTTTGTCATCATCGAAATAGCCTTCTTCTTTCAAGTGAGCAATAAAGGCCGAGAATACCGCTTTATCGAAGAATTCAGGCGCGTTAATACCGTGTAATACAGAAAGGCGTTGTGCTACCAATTGGCTTTCTTTTTCTAGTAAACCACGGGCAATTCCAGGGTCTCTACGTAAAATGCTTACTGTAATGTAGTAGCGTTGTAAGATTTCACGCATACCCGCAGACCAAAGTTGTAAAATACGAACTTTAGCGCGGTGGATAGATAAGAAATTATCATTGGCTTGGATAACTTCTTGACGTGCAAATTCATCAATAATGGCTTTAATTTGTGTATCTAATTCTTCTTCATTGAAATGAAGGAAGAGTTCGCCTTTTAAGAATGGATAAATTTTACGTACCGCATCCAATAATAAATCTTTTTGGATAGCTTCATAATGTAAAACGATACTCGCAACAAGTGAAGGCAGCACAAATAAGTGTTGAATGTTATTGCGGTAATACGTCATGAGAACAGCAGAATTACGTTCTAAACGAATAATTTCCCCAAAGTTATCTTTTTCAACTAATACACCCACGCGGTCTAAGCTTAATACGTGGTCAAGCATCGCTTTTGGTGTATCAGTTGGCAGTACCACATCAGTAGAATACGGTACATTCTTTAACATTTCTTGATAACTAGAGAGTTGTTCTAATAGTTGCTCATGAGAAAGCGTACGTTGACGAGAAGAGAGTAGAGCGGTCCCCACTAAATTCATCGCATTGACGGCTGCAGCTTTATTAATATTCACCATCACTTGATTAGAAACAGCCCCAACCGCATGGTTAAACCAGTGAGGTTTATCTTCATGATGTTGTTCTTTCCATTCTGGATAATGGTGATTGAGATAATTTGAAAGCGTGATTGGTTCACCGAAACTCACAAAACCTTGACCTAAATTACGCAATTTTTTAATTACACGTAACACTAAGCCTGCATTTTCTTTTTCTTTCGCTGCGCCACGTAATTCTTTCGCGTAAGTATCCACTTCTAATACGTGTTCATAACCGATATACACTGGCACTACAGAAATAGGACGCGTTTGGTTATGTTGAAGTGCTTGTAGCGTCATCGACATCATACCGGTTTTTGGTGCAAGCAATCGACCTGTACGAGAACGACCACCTTCAATAAAGTATTCGACGGAATAACCACGGTGGAATAATTCCCCTAAATACTCACGGAAAATTGCAGAATAAAGGCGGTTACCTTTAAAGGTACGGCGAATAAAGAATGCCCCCCAACTACGGAATAAAGGACCCGCTGGCCAGAAGTTTAAGTTGATCCCTGCTGCAATGTGTGGTGGTACAAGACCTTGGTGATAGAGCACATAAGAAAGTAATAAATAGTCAATGTGACTACGGTGACAAGGCACATAAACAATCTCATGTCCTTCTAATGCTAATTTACGCACACGATCCGCATTTTGTACATCAATACCGGAATACAGTTTGTTCCATAACCAGCGTAAGAAACGATCTGCTACACGAAGGCTTGAATGGCTTACATTAGCCGCGATTTCATGAAGAATTTTTTCGGCTTCAGCATAGGCTTTATCGCGGCTGATATTTTTTGATTTTGCCTCATCTTCAATCGCATTTTGAATCGCTTGGGAATTTAAGAGTTTATTAAACATAGCTTCGCGGTTTGGCAAACGAGGTCCTGTCGCGGAAATGCGTTGTTTAGCGAAGTGCATTTTTGCCACGCGAGCCAGTTTTTGC
Organism: Haemophilus sp. HMSC066D02; assembly: GCF_001810545.1. NCBI lineage: Bacteria > Pseudomonadati > Pseudomonadota > Gammaproteobacteria > Pasteurellales > Pasteurellaceae > Haemophilus > Haemophilus sp. HMSC066D02. The sequence continues at coordinate 74,413 of NZ_KV801826.1, forward strand.
GCAATTTTTTCATCTGAACCGTGCTCATTTACCATGTAACGCAAAGAAAGTGCTTGAGAAAAACGCACAAAAGTATCACGTCCAAACCAAATTGCCGCAAAGGTTTTTTGAATACCGTTTAATAAGCGAAGATTGGGCAAGCTTGCTTTATCTTCTTTACCTGGTGAACGTCCCCAAAGCACCGAAACTGGGATCAGTTGTACATCTAAATCGGCTGCATCACGGTGCAGTTCTAAGTATTTATTGAAGACTTTGGCGGTTTCATCTTTTGCGCCTTTTGATTTAAAAAAGCGGCGACCTTCGTCTAAATAGACATAACGTGGTAATGCTACGCCATCAATCACATTCTTTTCAGCTGGATCAGGCAAACCTACACTCAAACAGTTACGACGGAAAATTACGAAGTCAGTTTGAGAGGTATAAGGTAAAACATAAAGAATAGGTTGATTGATATTGAGTTGAAGCTCTTCGATGGGTTGAGCGGGAATAGGATTATTTTTTACTAAAACCGAAAGCGGTAATTCTAATAATTTACGATAAGTACTTACGATGCCAGACATAATTAATATTCTCTTTTTGTTAGACATTTCTAGGTATTGTCAGGCATTTTAACACATTCGACCAGTCAAATTCTAAAAATTTACATTTGAGATTTATGATGAACACTCAAAAAGATGAAAAAAATTGACCGCACTTTTATCGCTAAAAAATAGTTGTTGCAATCGCTATCTTTCTGTATATACTAACAGTTATTCTGTATAAAGTAACAGGAGTGTATATGAGACCATTAACTGCCAGACAACAAGAAGTGCTGGAACTCTTAAAACGCCATTTAGAAACCACGGGTATGCCGCCAACTCGTGCAGAAATTTCTCGTGAATTAGGCTTTAAATCCCCTAATGCGGCAGAAGAACATTTAAAAGCGCTTGCTCGTAAAGGTGCAATTGAAATTGTTGCGGGAGCTTCTCGCGGTATTCGCATTATTGATGATAGTGCTAATGATGAGGAAGAAGAGGGCTTACCGCTCATCGGTCGCGTAGCTGCAGGGGAACCAATTTTAGCCGAGCAACATATTGAAGGCACTTATCGTGTTGATGCTAATATGTTTAAGCCTCAAGCTGATTTCTTATTAAAAGTATATGGCCAATCCATGAAAGATATTGGTATTTTAGACGGCGATCTTCTTGCTGTTCATAGCACAAAAGATGTGCGAAATGGACAGATTGTTGTTGCCCGAATTGAAGATGAAGTGACAGTAAAACGCTTAGAACGCAAAGGTTCTGTTATTTATCTGCATGCGGAAAATGAAGAGTTTCAGCCGATTGTCGTTAATCTTGAAGAACAGCATCATTTTGAAATTGAAGGGATTGCAGTAGGGATCATTCGTAATAACGCTTGGATGTAATGATGAAAGTGCGGTGAGAAAATAAAGTGTTTTTTGACCGCACTTTGTCTATTCTGGCTATTTGCCATTCGGCTTATTGCTCTCTATAATGCCAAAAAATTTTCAAATCAAGGAAGGAAACATGCAGTTTTCCAAAATGCATGGCCTTGGCAATGACTTTGTCGTTGTTGATGCTGTGACGCAAAATGCCTATTTTACCCCTGAAACCATTAAACGCTTAGCCGATCGTCATCGTGGAATTGGTTTTGATCAGCTTTTAATTGTTGAGCCACCTTATGATCCAGATTTAGATTTCCATTATCGTATTTTCAATGCAGATGGTAGTGAAGTGTCGCAATGTGGAAATGGGGCAAGATGTTTTGCGCGTTTTGTCACCTTAAAAGGGTTGACCAATAAAAAGGATATTGCAGTAAGCACGCAAAAAGGAAAAATGGTTTTAACCGTAAAAGAAGACGGGCAAATTCGCGTCAATATGGGCGAGCCGATTTGGGAACCCAATAAAATTCCTTTTACTGCCAATAAATTTGAAAAAAACTATATTTTACGTACCGATGTTCAAACGGTGCTTTGTGGTGCAGTATCAATGGGCAATCCACATTGCGTTGTTCAAGTGGACAATATTGAAACGGCCAATGTAGCAGAGTTAGGTCCACTCTTAGAAAGCCACGAACGTTTTCCTGAAAGGGTAAACGCTGGATTTATGCAAGTCGTCAATCGTAACCACATTAAATTGCGTGTATATGAACGTGGTGCAGGTGAAACGCAAGCGTGTGGCAGTGGTGCTTGTGCTGCAGCGGCTGTTGGAATTATGCAAGGTTTACTTGATAACAAAGTGCAGGTTGATCTACCTGGTGGTAGCTTGCTTATTGAGTGGGAAGGCGTAGGTTCGCCGCTTTATATGACGGGTGATGCTACTCATATCTATGATGGCAACATTCACCTTTAATCTCTTCTAATCGAATAAAAAATGCGTGGAAACTATCCACGCATTTTTTACTTATTGTTCAACTTCCACATCACGCTGATTTAATGGCTGCGTTGGGCGGTTATTTTTCCCTTCCATTTCTTCTATAGCGGCAATTTGTGCTTTGCTTGCTTGAATTGGGGCTTTAAAAATGGTCCAAGCCACGTTTTCACTACAAGGTGGAGTAGTGAGCGATCCATTTAAGCGGAAGCGTGCCATCTCTTTTGGCATTAGTGCTTGAATATCAATCGGTTGAGCCAATTTTTCTTTTTGTCCAACGGTGAGTTTTTTCTCAACTACTGGTGCTAACGCTGGATTAGCTTCACCTTCATTCACCATTACTGCAATTACGGCTAACGATTTATCTTCACTTTGATGGACAAAATGAATTTCTAAAGGATAATGTTTGCGTTTAAAGGTATGTTCACTTGGTGTGTGAAAGTGAAATTGTTTCAAATAAAACTGCTTACCATCAAGCGTAATAGATGGCGCATTTTCTTGTGCAACGCTGGCTTGCACGGTGTGTCCATTGTTTTCTACTTGATAAGCCGCAGGGAAATAATCCATTTTAAGTGATTTTTTTGCCGCTTTCATGCTGTTATCTGCTTCCAGATTAACAGGCGACTGAACCTTCCCTAGCTTACAGGTTTGATATTCGGTGAGTAAATCACCCCAATGTTCAGGGCTTTCCTTACCATCATAAGACCAATGCACTTTATGAGTTTGGGTACATGATGTTACGCTTAATGCGATAAGTAAGCTAGAAAGCAATAGACGAGTCTTCATAAGGCACCTCTCCTTTTTTGTGGTATATGCCTCATCGATTCTACTTGTTATGTACGATAACTTTTTGATTTTGGTCAAGTTTTGTTTGAGTGTTTAACTCATCGTACGAGTGGGATAATGCTAAAAAAGCCGTCTATTTCGACCGCACTTTTTTAGTCCTGACAGAGTCTTTCTCTCAGATCTTCTACAGTTTTGCTGGTTTTAATTCGCTCGAAAACAATATCCGCTTCAGGATATTCTTTATTAAGATAGCGTAGCCATTGTTTGATTCGGGCAACATGATAAAAACCAGAATCATGGAAATTTTCCATTTCCGCATATTTTTCCAAGATTTTTTGAATATCCGCCCAAGGCATTTTTTCGCAATTTTGTTTGAGTACAAGGCTTAAGTTTGGAATATTTAATGCACCACGCCCGACCATTAGATCTTCGCAACCTGTCGCTTTCAAACATGCTTGACCATCTTCCCAACGCCAAATTTCACCATTAGCAATCACTGGGATTGTTAAGCGAGATCTCACTTCACCGATTTTTTCCCAATTGATGCGATCGGCACGATAGCCATCGGCTTTAGTTCGACCGTGAATAGTGATTTCAGAAGCGCCACCTTGTTGTACGGCATCGGCAATTTCAAAAGCTTGTGAAGTGCAATCCCAACCTAATCGCACTTTTACACTTACAGGCAAATGGCTTGGTACGGTTTTTCGTAAGGCTAGAGTCGCTTGATAAATTAGTTCAGGTTGCTTGAGAAGTGCTGCACCTCCGTTACTGCCATTAACGGTTTTGGATGGACAGCCACAATTTAAATCAATACCATGTGATCCAAGCTCAATGGCGCGATTGGCATTTTCAGCAAGACAGTTAGGATGTTGACCTAAAAGTTGGACACGAACAGGTGTTCTAGAAGGTGTAAAACCCTGATTTTTGAGTTCAGGGCAAAGACGATAAAAGACCTTTTCAGGTAAGAGTTGATCCACCACGCGAACAAATTCGGTGATGCAGAGATCATATTCATTCACTTCGGTTAAAAGCTGGCGAACGAAAGGATCAAGCACTCCTTGCATGGGGGCGAGGATAACACGCACTATTTCCAGCCTTTCACTTTACAAATTAAATCGTAAGCGGCTTGGATTTGTTGCGCTTTTTCTTTAGCCATTTCCATCATTTCTGGCGGTAAGCCTTTCGCAACTAATTTATCTGGGTGATGTTCATTCATTAAACGACGATATGCACGTTTTACGGCATTACGATCATCACTTTCACTCACGCCCAATACTTTATAAGCATCACTTAATGTTGGGCCAGAAGATTGTTGGTAACCACCTTGTTGTTGGTATTGATAGCCACCTTGCTGTTGATAACCGCCCTGTTGGTATTGGCGATAGAATCCACCTTGAGTAAATTGACGAGCTGCAATTTCCATTGCCAGCATTTGCTCAAACTGCATACGGGAAAGACCAAGCTCTTCAGCCACCACATAAAGCACTTCTTTTTCTGAGTCATGTAATTGAGAATCAGCAAATGCGGCTTGCACTTGTACGTGCAAGAACATTCTCAGTAAGTCAGCACGTTGTCCACATCCAATGCGGAATTCACGAATCACCTGGCGTAAAGGGAAATCGGCTTCTTTACCGCGACGAAAGGCCTCTTGAGCGAGTTTGCGATGGCTCTCATCTAATTGCATCTGGTTCATCAACTGATTCGCCAGTTGAATATCTTCTTCCGTCACACGACCTTTGGATTTACTTAAATGCCCAAGTACCGCAAAAGTAGTTTGCATAAAGAGTGCTTGTCGGGTCGTTTTTTTCTTAAAAAAGCTAGAGTTAACCGAACCAAGCTCATAGAGTTTTTTATCTGCGATAGAGCCTAAAATAAGTCCAGCGATAGCGCCGAAAAAGCCCCCCCATTTAAAACCGAGAAAAACGCCGATAATCTTTCCAAAAAAATACATTCTTTTCCCCTAAAGTGCGGTCAAAAGGTCTTTTGACAATAATGGGCAGACGCTAATGTCTGCCCTTACATTAATATGGCTTTATTCTTATTTTTCAAGTAATAAATTACACACCATAACTTTCACGATAAGCCCGCATCACAGGTAAATATTGCTGATAATCGGGTTCTTTTTCAATAAATTGCATTAAATCATCCAAATCAATAATGGAAAGCACTTGGCATTGATAGTCTCGTTCTACTTCTTGGATGGCAGAAAGTTCCCCTTTTCCTTTTTCCTGACGATTTAATGCAATAAAGACAGCCGCTAATCTCGCGTTATTGGCTTCAAGAAGTGCCATGGACTCACGAATGGCTGTGCCAGCTGTAATGACATCATCGACTAACAACACATTGCCGGTTAATGGGCTACCGATCAAATTACCGCCTTCACCGTGATCTTTGGCTTCTTTGCGATTAAAGCAAACAGGTGTATCACGGTTAAATTGATTGAATAGTGCAATGGAAACGCTCGTCGCAATCGGAATGCCTTTATAGGCAGGACCAAAAATGACATCAAAATCGACCGCACTTGATTGAATCGCTTTCGCATAGAATTCACCTAAGCGAGCAAGATCTGCACCCGTGCTAAATAATCCTGCGTTAAAAAAATAAGGGCTTTTTCGACCTGATTTTAGCTCAAACTCGCCAAATTTAAGCACGTTACGGCTCAAGGCGAATTTAATAAATTCGATTTTGTAGCTTTCCATTTTTTGTTCCTATAAACCTAATGCTTCACGTTGTGCAGCGAAGATTTGTTCGCAGCCTTGTTTTGCTAAGCCCAATAAGGTGAGTAATTCTTCGTGGCTGAATGGTTCGCCTTCTGCAGTACCTTGTACTTCGATCATACGACCATCTTCCATCATCACAACGTTCATATCTGTTTCGGCGGCTGAATCTTCCACATATTCCAAATCACACACAGCTTCACCTTCAACAATCCCAACCGAAATTGCAGCAATCAGACCTTTGATTGGATTGGTTTTTAATGTGCCATTTGCAATCAAACCATTGATAGCATCACATAATGCTACTGCAGCACCCGTGATGGAGGCTGTTCTTGTACCGCCATCCGCTTGAATCACATCACAGTCTAAGGTAATAGAACGTTCGCCAAGAGCCTCTAAGTCAACCATAGCACGTAATGAGCGAGCGATTAAGCGTTGAATTTCCATGGTGCGTCCACCTTGTTTGCCTTTTGCCGCTTCACGTTGCATACGGCTGTGTGTAGAGCGAGGTAACATGCCATATTCTGCTGTCACCCAACCTTGATTTTGTCCTTTTAAGAAACGCGGTACGTTTTCATCAACACTCGCCGTACATAAAACTTTAGTATCACCAAATTCCACTAATACTGAGCCTTCAGCATGTTTCGTGTAATTACGGGTGATTTTAATTGGACGAGGCTGATGATTTTCACGATTATTTGGACGCATTCTGAATTCCTTTATTTTATTGATAAAAAAGCGTGCTTATTTTAGCACGCTTTTTAGTGTTTTATGGATTTGCTTGTTCAAACTCACGAATTTTATTAAACACATCTTGTAAATCTGTACCATAGTTAATTTTTTGCAATTCAGGCACAGAGTTAGATTTTACTAACATTCTGAGTGGTTGGAATTGCATATTGCACAAGTAGATTTGTTGATGTGGCAACATATGCTGTACAAAATGAGTGAGTGCATGAATACCGCCGGTATCCAGCACAGTCACGGCATCGCATTGCAACACGATATGTTTGATCTCGTGATCCGTATGGACGGTTTTATCATGCAAATCCGCAAAGAGTTTATCCGCCGCAGCAAAGAATAGTGGACCGCTGATACGATAAGCTAATACATCATTTAAATCTTCTGGTGCAGGTTGTTCAATCGCTTTTGTCATTTCTGCAATGGTGCGGATAAATAAGAGACTCGCTAATAATACGCCGACAGAGATGGCAATTACCATATCAAATAACACAGTGAGAATTAAGCAAGTGAACAACACAGCAATTTCGTTTTTTGTGGAGCGACGCGCCAAACGAATAATTTCAGGTACATTTGCCATATGCCAAGCTACCATTAATAGCAATGCAGCCATAGAAGAGAGTGGCAAATAAGACAGGGCATTCGCAAAGAATAATAGCGAGAATAAAACCAAGAGTGCATGAATGACACTGGCTATTGGCGATACTGCTCCAGATTTAACGTTGGCTGCAGAACGTGCAATTGCTGCAGTTGCCGTAATGCCGCCTAAGAATGGTGAAATAATATTACCTAAACCTTGGGCGAGTAATTCATTATTGGAATGATGTTTGGTATCCGTCATATTATCTAAAATGACCGCACAAAGTAGCGATTCAATCGCGCCTAATACAGCCATTGAAAAGGCGGCAGGCAAGATATCTTGTATGCGATCAAAATTCCAATTGATGACTTCACCTTGTGCATTAGGAATATTCCAAGGTAAGGCAAATTCAGGCAGGACATTAGGGATACCATGTCCTGTTGTACCGTCAGATAAGGTATATTGGAATGCTGTACCAATGGTTTCAACCGAGAAGCCAAATTGTCCTAAGGCTAATGCCATGAGTGTCCCAATAATGACCGCAGGTAAATGGCCCGGCACGGGTAAACGAAGTTTATGCCATTGGGTGAGTACAAATAAGGTGATCACGCCAACCGCAGTGTCTGCCCAGTTAATCGTCGGAAGTGCGGTCAAAATAGCTTGCACTTTTTCAATATAGTGAGGTGGCATCTGGGCAATGTCTAAACCTAAAAAATCTTTGATTTGCAAGGTGCCGATGGTGATCCCAATCCCGCAGGTAAAGCCAAGTGTAACGGGGAGAGGAATGTACTCAATTAGTCGTCCCAATCGAGACAACGCCATGATGACTAAAATAATTCCCGAAAGTAGCGTTGCCATAAGTAACCCGCTGAGCCCAAATTGTTGGGTGACGGGATATAAAATCACGACAAATGCGGCGGTTGGACCTGAAATATTAAAACGCGATCCACCGGTTAACGCAATTACGATCCCCGCTATGATAGCGGTATAAAGACCGTGTTGTGGTGGCACACCGCTAGCAATGGCTAAAGCCATGGAAAGTGGAATCGCAATGACGCCCACGGTGAGACCCGCGATAATATCTTTAATCAATTTTTGTTTTCCGTAACCTTCACGGAAAGATTCTTTCAATGCGCTAAATGGTTTTACGGCCAAAAACACATTTTTAGAAAAGAGTGATTTGATATGCATAAAAATACGATGATAGAAAAAAGATAGTTTATATTTTAGCTAAAAGGAAAAGGATTTTTTATGTTCTAGCTCAAAAAACTTGACTAATCTTGGATAAATCTTTATATTTCACGCACTTCAAAACGGTGAGATGTCCGAGTGGTTGAAGGAGCACGCCTGGAAAGCGTGTATGTGCGAAAGTGCATCGGGGGTTCGAATCCCCCTCTCACCGCCATTCAAATTACAATTCTTTGTAAATATCCAATCATTTTTTAAATCATATATTCTCGATATTTTATGGATATAAAAAAGCACGCATTAAGCGTGCTTTCGTTATTTATACGAGTGTTTAGTTAGCGCCAGCGTATCCCAACACCCGCACCTGCACCAAAATCACCACGACTACTTGCAGTACCGCCTACTTTAAATAGCAGTTTACCATTATCAGATGCACGAGAATAACCCACTGCTAGTGCACTTTCATTACGGAAAGTTCCTGCACCTACACCAAGCACACTTTCCCCAGAGGTAATGGCTTGAGGTACTTGTGTTAATGCAATGGCACTTGAAATACCTGCGCGTAATTTTTTCACGTTGTGTTTCAAATCTGAGCGCAATGATTCAGTAGAACGAGTCATTTCAGAACGTAAATCAGAAATCTCTTTCGTATTTGTCATAACTTGATTTGATAAGTGATCTAAACGTGAAGCGTGATTAGCAATATTTTGCACGTTATTGTTTACTTTATCATTAAGTACTTTGGTGTTCTGGGTATTGTTTGCAGAATTGTGACTGATTCTATTTTTTAGGTCATCAATATCAGTTCTGTTCGTTTGAATATTGTTTGTATTATTTTTTACTTGGTTATCTAGGTTATTTAGATTTTTTTGGGTATCCGTAACACGCTCTCCCACACCCGTGATACGATTATCTAAGTCCTTACGATTCTCCGTAATACGATTATCTAAATCTTTGCGATTTTCTGTAATTCGTTCATCGAGCGCTCGGCGATCTTCAGTAATGCGACTATCTAAACGACCCACTTCATCATTAATGCGGTTGTTGAGATTTTTATCTGTTTCATTAATGCGATCATTTAAGTTTTTATCTGTTTGGTTTAAACGATCATCAACGCCAGTAATACGATTATTTAAATCTTTCTGAGCATTGGTAATGCGATCATCAAGACGCCCCACTTCAGTTGTTACACGATTATCAATTTCAGTTTGAGTATTCGTAATACGTTCATCTAATGCTCGGCGGTTTTCCGTGATATCTTTATCTAAACGACCTACTTCGTCATTAATGCGGTTGTTGAGATTTTTATCTGTTTCATTAATACGATCATTTAAATTTTTATCAGTTTGATTAAGTCGAACATCGACACCAGTGATGCGATCGTCAAGTTCTTTACGCTCATTTGTAATTCGATTATCAAGAACTGAACGAGTTTCAGTAATACGCTCGTCGAGTCTTCCTACTTGAGCATAAACTTCAGTTTTTGTTGCGGTATCTTCTGCGAAAGCAAGAGATGCACTTCCAAATAGACATACAAATAATAGTGTTTTTTTCATTAGGTTTAATTCCTTTAAATAAAAAATATCCGAAATATAATAAAAGTTTCATTTGGTATGAAACGAAATGAATAATACTTGTATGAAATAATTTGGTAAATATTTAAATGTAAAAATTTACAAAGATTTACATTGTAAAACAATAACTTATGACTTTATTAAATAATTTAATTTTTTAAGAATGTATATAATGGCACGCCCTAAAGGATTCGAACCTTTGACCCACGCCTTAGAAGGGCGTTGCTCTATCCAGCTGAGCTAAGGGCGCATTTTAAGGGTTACATCTTTTGTATGGAATTTCGAGGGAAATATAAAAGAAGTGGTCGGCGAGATAGGATTTGAACCTACGACCCACTGGTCCCAAACCAGTTGCGCTACCAAGCTGCGCTACTCGCCGACGATTGAGCACAATTATAGTGAGCTTTTCTTTTCAGTCAATTAATTTTTTAGATTCCTCTTTCAACTGCTCAAAATTATTCCAGTTTTTTTAACCGCTCTTTTGTTGTCTTTGTAAAATAAGGCGTTGTCAGTTAAAATAGCAAACGTTTACTTAATGCCACCTTGAGGAAAAATGCATGACCGCCCAAATTATTTCAGGTACTGAACTATCAAAAAAAATCAAATCTGATGTTGCCAGTAAAATTGAACATTATCGTGCTCAAGGTAAACGTGCGCCAGGACTTGCAGTAATTTTAGTGGGGGCAGATCCAGCTTCTCAAGTCTATGTGGGCAGTAAACGTAAAAGTTGCGAAGAGATCGGAATGGTCTCGAAATCCTATGATTTACCTGAAACCACGACAGAGGCGGAACTACTACAACTGATTGACCAATTAAATGCCGATGAAACCATTGATGGCATTCTAGTCCAGCTTCCATTGCCTGAACAAATTAATAGCACATCAGTGATTGAGCGTATTAGCCCTGAAAAAGATGTGGATGGTTTCCACCCTTATAATGTGGGGCGTTTATGCCAACGTATCCCAACTTTACGCGCTTGCACCCCTTATGGTGTGATGAAATTATTAGAAACTACAGGTATTGATTTACACGGTAAACATGCCGTGATCGTTGGTGCATCAAATATTGTAGGGCGTCCAATGTCGCTTGAATTATTATTGGCAGGCGCTACTGTCACAGTGACACACCGTTTCACGAAAGATTTAGAGCATCATATTCGTCAGGCAGATGTTTTAGTGGTGGCTGTGGGTAAACCTCGTTTTATTCCAGGTGATTGGATTAAAGAAGGGGCAACGGTCATTGATGTGGGAATTAACCGTATCAATGGCAAATTAGTGGGTGATGTGGAATATGATGTGGCGATACAAAAAGCGGCTTATATTACGCCAGTACCGGGTGGAGTAGGGCCAATGACAGTTGCCATGCTGATGTTTAATACACTTTATGCTTATGAGCATAACAATCAACTCGTTTAAGAAATAAAAAAGTGCGGTTAAATTGACCGCACTTTTTGTATTAATGTAATTTCAATCTTGGTTTTAAATAGTGGTTAAGTTTATCCACTAAAATAATCAAGCCAATCTTAATACATCCATGCAAAGCATGTTGGTGCATACGATATAAAGACACATACGCAAACTGTGCAAATTTACCTTGAACAGTTAGTGGGTTTTTCCCAAATTTATTTGAAATGCTGCCCAATGCGGTAAAGCTTGAAAGAGAAACCAAGGTTCCCTTATCGTTGTACTTGAAGGCTTTTAATGGTTTTTGCTCAAAAAGTGCAACGATATTTTTTGCACAAGCTTTTGCCATTTGGTGTGCAGCCTGCGCTCTTGGCGGAACTAATTTACCGTTTGGTTGCATTAATGCCGCACAGTCACCAATCGCGAAAATACTGTCATCCACCGTAGTTTGAAGGGTATCTTTTACCACTAATTGATTGATGCGGTTAAGCTCTAATCCATCAAATTGCTGTGTCACCGTTGAGGTACGAACACCCGCCGCCCACACAATCAGATCAGCTTTGATTTCTTCACCATCTTTGGTGATAAGTGTATTTGGTTGGGCTTCCGTGATCATCGTATTTAATTTCACGTTTGCCCCCATTTCTTGCAATTCATCTAATACCGCTGCAGATAAATTTTCAGGTAGAGCAGGTAATAAGCGAGGACCCGCTTCAACTAAGGTGACTTGCAAGCAAGAATTATCAATTTTACCGTAACCGTAAGAAGATAGGTCTTCAGTGGCATGATAAAGCTCCGCGGTTAATTCCACGCCAGTTGCACCACCGCCAACAATGGCAATATTGACTTTGCTCTCATCCACTAATTTCTGTTTAAATTCTTCTTCACCAATATCGTCTAATACACGGTTTTCTGAGAATTTAAGGAATAATTCCAACATTCTTTGTTGGAAGCGAAGTGCTTGATCTGAGCTGTCTAAGAAAATACAGTTATCAGCCACGCCTTTTGTATTGAAATCATTCGATTTACTACCGATCGCAATCACTAAGTAATCATAAGGAATACGACGTGCAACCACGAGCATATCGCCTTCTTGCCCATAAACGGGGGCAAGTTCAACATATTTCTGTTCACGATTGATGCGCGTGATCGAACCTTGTTCAAAGCTAAAATGATGGTTTTTCCCGTGTGCACGATAGCTAAGAGAATCCGTGCCATCATCCATCACACCAGTAGCGATTTCGTGTAATAAGGGTTTCCACAAGTGGGTCGCATTGCGATCCACAAGCGTCACTTTAGCCTGTTTTTTACGACCTAATTTGTCGCCTAAAAATGTCGCTAACTCTATGCCGCCGGCGCCACCGCCAACGATCACGACGTTTTTCATAAAGTACTCCTAAAAGCAAAATTGTTAAAAATGTTAAACTAATGTAATGATAGCATAACAAATAAAAAGACGAAAAAATTTAATGGAAATGATCGCACTTTATTGATGGCAGCGATCGTAAAGCGGTTGTAACTGTTTAATGGTTTGGGTGATAAATGAAACAGGATCGATTTGATGAAGTTCAGCTTTTTCAATGCTTTTTCCAATGCACCAAAAATCTTCATCTGAACGTAAGAGGAGATCTTTTTCAGAAATGTCCTTCACTTGGCGAAAATCATCATATTCGCTTTCATCTTCTCGCCAAATATCAAAATCAGCAAATTGTTTGAAATCAAATTGATCAAGCCACTGATTATATTGTTGCACATTAATTTGTGAGCGATCTGCACGATAGCAATGCCAATCTAAACACACTCTTAGTCGGCGACGATTTAATAGCACAGAAAAGATTGCTGCAGAATTTTGGTTGAACTCGTATTTAAAATAAGCGAAGAAATGCGCGCGTACCTGCCAGCCATTGGTCCAGCTTTCAATATGCGGTTTCGCAAAAGGCATGCCTAGTTGCTTTGCCACTTCTTGGATAATCGCTTTCCAGTTATCCCAGTGTAATTTGTAATCCGCTTTAATCGCCGGAATATCTTCCGGACAGAATTTCTTCATTTGAGCGAATTGATAGAAAGGAATATTGAACAGTTCACAAGATTCAGCCGTAAGCGAGAGCATGGCGTTTCCTTAAAAATCACTGTAATTTTTGACCGCACTTTGCGTGAAGAACTGTTTGTCTTCCCAACGCAACAGGGTCATTCGATTATTCCACACACATCCTGTATCCAAGGCATAAATACCTCTTGGAGTTGGCTCATCGACTAAACTAGCCCAATGCCCAAATACAATGGGAATTTGTTTATAAAGAGGATTATCTAAATTAAACCAAGGCGTGAGCTCCGCTGGCGCATCTTTTAAAGGGGATTTACAGGCAAAATCAAAGCGATGATCCAAATAGCAAAAACGCATTCGAGTGAAAGCATTAATAATGTAACGGTGGCGATCTAAGCCTTGCAAATCTCGAGACCAGCGATCAGGCTGTTCGGAATACATATTTTCAATGAGATAATGAAAATCGCCGTGCTGTAAAATCTGTTCAACTTCAGCTGCACAAGATTTCGCAGTTTCCAAATCCCAATCAGGCGAAATACCTGCGTGTGCCATCAGGAAGTTTAATTCTTCATTATGCACAAGTAGTGGCTGATGGCGTAACCAATGAATCAGCTCATCAAAATCGGGTGCATTAAAAATGGCATCGACACGATCACGCGGTTTCACTTTTTTAATACCCAGTGCGGTCGCAATTAAGTGTAAATCATGATTGCCTAGCACGGTTTGTGCCGAATCGCCAAGTGATTTTACAAAACGAAGACATTCAAGTGATTTATCCCCACGCGCCACAAGATCCCCCACGAGATAAAGTTTATCTTGCGTAGGATTGAAGCTCACACGTTCTAATAAAAGCTGTAATTCATCATAACAGCCTTGCAAATCACCGACGAAATAGGTTGCCATTTTTGACCGCTCTTTTTACTCTTCTGAATCTAAGATTTCATCTTTATTAATATCAGCTGGAGGATTATCCGCTAACCAGTTTGCTAAACGTGCATAATCTGCGATAGCCAAATTTTCTGCACGTGCATTTAAATCAATACCAAGTGCGGTCAGATTTTCAGGTGAAAATAGTGTTGAAAGTGCATTGCGTAATGTTTTACGGCGCTGATTAAACGCTTGGGAGCAAACACGGTTCAACCAATATAAATCTTTTACAGGGTGCGGCAATTCTTTATGCGGAATTAAACGCACAACCGCTGAATCTACTTTCGGTGCAGGTTTAAATGCAGAAGGTGGCACTTCAAGTACAGGCATCACTTGGCAGAAATATTGCGCCATAATGGTTAAACGTCCGTAAGCTTTGCTATTTGGCCCTGCACATAATCGTTTTACCACTTCTTTTTGTAACATGAAGTGCATGTCTTGAATCACATCATGATATTTAAATAAGTGGAACATCAATGGGGTGGAAATGTTGTAAGGTAAGTTACCAAACACACGTAATTTCTGGCCTTTTTCTGCTAGGTTTTCTTGTGTATAAAGCTCACCAAAATCAAATTGCATGGCATCCGTTTCAATCACGGTGAGCTTTTGATGTAAAAATGGATGATGACGTAAACGTTCTGCTAGGTCTCGGTCAAGTTCTACTACGGTAAGATGATCGACAAGCTCACCAACCGGCTCTGTTAATGCGCCAAGTCCCGGACCAATTTCCACTAAGAATTGATTGGGTTGTGGGTAAATCGCCGCCACGATACCTTGAATCACAGATGTATCATGTAAAAAGTTTTGACCAAAGCGTTTACGCGCCGTATGGCCTAAGTGTTTTTTTGAATTCATAAGTACTATTTAATAAGAAAAGTGCGGTTATTATAGAGCCTGTATTTCTTTTGTAAATCATTCCTAAGTCTTGATACAACTTACAAATTGGTGAAAAAAGTGATTTTTTTCTGTTCAATTTTATTTTAATCTTTCGTCTAACGCCAAAAACGGCTATAATCCGCCCGTTTTTCATTTATAACCGCAAAAAAGTGCGGTCAAAAAAATCATTATTTTAGAGGATAAAATGGCAAAAGAAGATTGCATTGAAATGCAAGGCACAATTTTGGAAACCTTACCAAATACCATGTTCCGCGTTGAGTTAGAAAATGGTCACGTAGTGACCGCACATATTTCTGGCAAAATGCGTAAAAACTATATTCGTATCTTAACGGGCGATAAAGTAACTGTAGAAATGACACCTTATGACTTAAGCAAAGGTCGTATCATTTTCCGTAGCCGTTAATTTAGAAATAAAAGAAAAGCCGATATGTTGATATCGGCTTTTTTTGTTTGAAAAGCGTACAAATTATTTGAAGTCTAGAAAAAAATCTGTATAATCAGCGCCCTTAGCCACATTCATTTTTTCGTTCCTTGCCTTTGCAGATTGGTGGCTAATCTACGTCAAAGGCTGATTAACCCGTAAGGAGCAGTAATGCGTCACTACGAAATCGTGTTTATGGTTCATCCGGACCAAAGCGAGCAAGTACCAGGTATGATCGAACGTTACACAGGTTCTGTTAAAGAAGCTGGTGGTCAAGTTCATCGCCTAGAAGATTGGGGTCGTCGTCAATTAGCGTACCCAATTAACAAATTACACAAAGCACACTATGTGCTTATGAATGTAGAAGCGCCTCAACAAGTCATCGACGAGCTAGAAACGACTTTCCGTTATAACGATGCTGTATTACGCAGTCTTGTTATCCATACTAAGCACGCCGTAACCGAAGCGTCCCCAATGAAAGCGGCTAAAGAAGAACGTAAACCTTTAGCTGAAGTTGAAAACAACGATTTTGAGGATGCTGAAGAGTAATTCAAAACTTGATAATCGCTTCTCGTTAATCGGCACAGTGTGTCAATTACCCAAGCGAAGCAAAAGCCCTAACGGGATTGCGCATTGCCAATTTTGGCTGGAACATCGTTCCGAACAAGTCGAAAGTGGTTTATCACGCCAAGCGTGGTTAAAGATGCCTGTTCAAGTCAGTGGCAATCAGTTAATAGAAAAAACTCAAAGCATTACGGTCGGCAGTAAACTTCTTGTGGTGGGGTTTATTACTTCACATAAAACCTCAAATGGTTTAACGCAGTTAGTATTGCATGCCGAGCAAATCGAATTTATAGATTAGGAGACAGCCAAATGGCACGTTATTTCCGTCGTCGTAAGTTCTGCCGTTTCACCGCGGAAAATGTTGTTGAAATCGATTACAAAGATATCGCTACATTAAAGAACTACATTTCTGAAAGCGGCAAAATTGTACCAAGCCGCATTACCGGTACTCGTGCGAAGTACCAACGCCAATTAGCACGCGCAATCAAACGCGCTCGTTATTTAGCGTTATTACCTTACTCTGATTCTCATCACAATTAAGAAGGAGTTAGGAAATGCAAGTAATTCTTTTAGATAAAATCGTTCACCTAGGTAATGTAGGTGATCAAGTTAATGTTAAATCTGGTTTCGCTCGTAACTTCTTAATCCCACAAGGTAAAGCAGTTATGGCAACTAAAGCTAACATTGAACACTTTGAAGCACGTCGTGCAGAGTTAGAAGCAGCGGCAGCAGCAAGTCTTGCAGCAGCTCAAGCTCGTGCAGCACAAGTGACTGCATTAGGTTCTGTAACTATCGCATCTAAAGCAGGTGAGGAAGGTCGTTTATTCGGCGCAATCACTACTCGTGATGTAGCAGAAGCAGTAACTGCAGCAGGCGTTGAAATTGCGAAAAGCGAAGTTCGTTTACCAAACGGTCCAATCCGTACTCTTGGTGACCACGATGTTCGTTTCCAACTTCACGGCGAAGTATTTGCAACATTAGATGTTATCGTTGTTGCAGAATAATTATCAAAGTTTTTGATAAAAGAAAACCCGACGTTATGTCGGGTTTTTTGTTTTTCTGGATTAAGAAAATATTTTGGTTATTTGTCGAGAATAAAAAAGTGCGGTCATTTTTGACCGCACTTTTATTTATCAATTTAGTATTTTTAAATTACAAACCTAATACGGCAAATAACACCCAAACAGTGTAAATGGTTGCGAGGCCGTAGAAGATAAATCCGCCTGCTGGCACGTGGATTTTAAGATCGTGCATCGCGTGATGGATACGGTGTAAACCACACCACATTGGGAAAATGGTTAAAACTAAGATAACCAATTTTCCGATCCAAGAATAAGCGAATGTAATTAAGTTATGTGGATCAATTAATCCGAATGGTAACAATAAACCAAGGATTAAGATCACAACAGGGAAGAAAATCGCACTGACAGTCCCGCCAGCACCAAACATCAACCATACTGGTGGTTCGCCAGAGCGTTTTGGATTTTGAACGACCATTTTTTCTCTCCCTACATATAAACTAAAATTAATGCGATAACACTAATCACAGCTGTCACTGCCCAAAGTGCATTTCTTAATACGTGATGTGGTAAACGTTCATTTTTAACAATGATGTTCATCACTTTTGGTGTCATCACGAAATAAGTTGCAGTGTGATATAAGGTCGCAATTAATGTGATGATATTTAAGACCACCACAATTGGATTTCTTAAGAAGCCAATGAAATCAACAATACCTAAGCCTGGTACAGGATTGCTTGCAAGGCAAAGTACACCGTAAAGCAATACGATACAGAACCACACAGCAAAGATAGAAGTTGCTTCACGTACCATATAAGCTTTGTAGAAATCCAATTTTTGCCACCAAGTAGCCGTCATTGGGCGAACATATTTTTTGCGTTTACTTACTGTTACTGACATATTCTTCCCCTTAGCCTTTTGGTTTTAGCATTGAGATAACATAATCTTTGGCACTTTCCACTTTGCCTTGGTTGATTGCAGAAGCTGGATCCACGTGTTTTGGACAGACTTCAGAACAATAACCCACGAAAGTACAGCTCCAAACACCGTTTTTACCATTTAATAATGGCATACGTTGTGCTTTACCATGGTCACGGTTATCAAGGTTGTAACGGTGTGCCATTGTAATCGCTGCAGGGCCTAAGAATTCAGGATTTAAACCAAATTGCGGACAAGCGGCATAGCATAAACCACAGTTGATACACATTGAGAATTGACGATATTTTTCAAGCTGTGCCGGCGTTTGTTTCGTACGGCTGACTTGCAACTCTTTCGATGGATGTGGTTTACCATCTAATGCTGGTGCTTCGTTACCAATAATATAAGGTTTAATTGCCTCTAAACTTTCGATGAAGTGGCTTAAATCAACCACTAAGTCGCGTTCAATAGGGAAGTTTGCTAATGGTTCAATACGCATATGGCCGCTGTAATCACGTAAGAATGTTTTACAAGCCAATTTTGGTTTGTTATTTACCATCATCCCACAAGAACCGCAGATCGCCATACGGCAAGACCAGCGATAAGAAAGAGACGGTTCAAGTTTATCTTTAATGTAACCTAACGCATCTAAAAGAGAAGTTTGGTTATCATAAGGTACTTGATAAGAGCTTAAATGTGGCTCTTGATCATTTTCTGGGTTGTAGCGTAATACTTCTACAGTCATTACTGGTGAATTAGCCATTTGCTTGCTCCTTAGCTTTCGCAGCCGCTTCTGCCGCTTCTGCTTCAGCACCATAAACACGTTTTGCTGGTTGAGATTTAGTGATTTTCACCGGGCTGTATTCAATACGCGGTGCATCATCGCCATTGTAGTAAGCAAGGGTGTGTTTTAAATAATTCACATCATCACGTTCAGTGTAGTCTAAGCGTTGGTGTGCACCACGAGATTCTTTACGTTCAATTGCAGAGTTGGCAATTGATTGTGCCACATCAAGGATGTAACCTAATTCTACAGTGTAAAGCACATCGGTATTGAATACGCTTGAACGGTCTGCAACACGAATACGTTTATAACGTTCTTTAAGCTCAGCAATTTTATCTACTGCTTTTTGCATGCTTTCTTGGTCACGGTAGATACCACAACCTTCTTCCATGACGGTACCCATTTCATCACGGATTTCAGACCAAGATTCATTACCGTCTTGGTTATAAAGTGCTTCAAGGCGAGCCACAACATCTTGTGCTTGTGCATCAACTGCTGCACGGTTTGCTGGTTGTGCTTCTGCTGCACGTTGTGCGGCATATTCACCTGCAACACGGCCTAAAACCACTAATTCTGCAAGCGAGTTAGAACCTAAACGGTTTGCACCGTGTAAACCAGAAGACGCACATTCACCCACAGCAAATAATCCTTTAATGCGAGTTTCGCTGTTGAAATCCACTTCAATACCACCCATGGTATAGTGAACAACCGGACGAACTGGAATTGGTTCATTAACTGGGTTTACACCTTCATAAGCACTTGCTAATTCACAAATGAATGGAAGACGTTCATGTAAATATTTTTCACCTAAGTGACGTAAGTCAAGGTGAACCACATCAACACCTTTTGCAGTTTTTAAGGTGTTGCCTTTTTTCCATTCTTGCCAGAATGCTTGTGAAACTTTATCACGCGGACCAAGTTCCATATATTTGTTTTCAGGTTTACCGATTGGGGTTTCAGGGCCTAGACCATAATCTTGTAAATAACGGTAGCCGTTTTTATTCACTAAGATACCGCCTTCACCACGACAACCTTCAGTCATTAAGATACCGGTGTTCGGTAAGCCGGTTGGGTGGTATTGGACGAATTCCATATCACGAAGAGGAACACCATGACGATATGCCATTGATAAACCATCACCAGTTACGATACCGCCGTTGGTGTTGAATTTAAATGCACGACAGCCACCACCAGTTGCAATTACAACCGCATTTGCGTTGATTTGAACAAGTGAGCCTTCCATCATATTCATCGCCACCATACCGCGAGCATGGCCATCATCAACTAAGATGTCTAAAACGAAGTGTTCGTCAAAACGTTGAATTTGTGGATATTGAATGGATGTTTGGAAAAGAGTATGTAACAAGTGGAAACCGGTTTTGTCTGCCGCGAACCAAGTACGTTCGATTTTCATCCCACCGAAACGACGCACGTTCACATCGCCATCTGCTTTACGGCTCCAAGGGCAGCCCCAACGTTCAAGCTGAGTCATTTCCACTGGAGAATGTTCAACGAAGTATTCCACCACATCTTGTTCACATAACCAGTCACCACCGGCAACGGTATCGTGGAAGTGTTTATCGTAGGAATCTTCCTCTTTAATTACTGCGGCCGCACCACCTTCTGCTGCAACCGTATGGCTACGCATAGGATAAACCTTAGAAACTAATGCGATCTTTAAGTTAGGGTTTGCTTCTGCTGCTGCAATTGCTGCACGTAAACCGCCGCCACCGGCACCAACAATAGCAATATCGACATTAACCGTTTGCACGATATCCTCCAATCATATAGAAAGTAAAAAAATAAAATGCCCTAAATTAATAGGGGCTTGTGGTAATTCTGCCACTTTTGTTTACAAATTAGTAACTTTTTTTCCCGAATAAACAGATAAAATATCAAAAGTGTGATCTAACTCAAAAAAGTTAATTTTTTATATATTTATAGATGATAACCGTTTGCGTTTAAGAATGATTTAGTCGGATTATTGAGTTAAAAATCAGTCTTGTTTACAATAGCCTAATTCATTTTAAAGGTGAAAACGGAGAAAAAAATGACCGCACTTAGCGATGAAAAAACAGAATGGCAACCTTCCGCCTCAATTAAAAACTTATTGGCGCGTGCCAAAATCATTGCGGATATCCGCCAGTTTTTTACTGAACGTGGATTATTAGAAGTAGAAACTCCCGTTTTAAGTGAATTTGGTGTGACGGATCTTCACCTTTCAACTTTTAATACAGAGTTTATTGCACCTTTTGATGAACTGTCGAAAACGCTGTGGCTTTCTACTAGCCCGGAATATCATATGAAACGTTTATTAGCAGCAGGCAGTGGACCGATCTTTCAAATTGGCAAAGTGTTTCGTAATGAAGAAGCGGGTAATCGCCATAATCCGGAATTTACCATGCTTGAATGGTATCGACCGCACTTTGATATGTACCGCTTAATGAATGAAGTGGATGATTTATTACAACAGATCCTCGATTGCAAACCTGCAGAAACCTTAAGTTATCAATTTGTCTTCCAAGAATATGTAGGATTAGATCCATTGTCTGCTACTCGTCAAGAATTAGTAGAGGCAGCGCGCAAGCACAACTTTATGGCAGATGAAGATGAAGATCGTGATACGTTATTGCAATTTTTATTCAGCGAAGTGGTAGAACCTAAAATCGGACAAGAGGCCCCTGTTGCGGTTTATCATTTCCCTTCTTCCCAAGCTGCGCTCGCACAACTTAGCCCAGAAGATAGCCGCGTGGCAGAACGTTTTGAGTTCTATTATAAAGGCTTAGAGTTAGCCAACGGTTTCCATGAGCTCACAGATGCACGAGAACAACAATACCGCTTTGAAAAAGACAATCGCCTACGCGAAAAAGCAGGATTGCCACAGCGTGAAATTGACTATCGTTTTCTAGGGGCATTACAAGCAGGTATTCCAAATACTTCTGGTGTGGCTTTAGGGGTCGATCGTTTAATTATGATTGCATTAGGCGCGGAAAGTATTAAAGAAGTGATTTCATTTTCGATAGAATGTGCCTAGTTTGCTCAAAAAATATTCATTATGTCTTCGAAAATGAATAAAAAAGAAGAATAAATTGCTCAAAATAGAGCGATCATTGTATAGACAAAATTCTGAAAAGTTCGATGTGAAAGGATGTTTTTGATTAAAAAATGTCCTTTTTTGTGTAAAAAATGTGATCTTGATCCAATTTTAGAAAATTGGAAGAGATCCTCCCATTGACACTATAGGTTTATTTTGTAATATTTGCGACGTCTATTTCGGAGATTGAACTTTTTATGAAAAATTGCTTCAATCAAAAATCATAGGTAACAACCAAAAGGAATAACAATTATGAAAAAGACACTAGCAGCATTAATCGTTTCTGCATTTGCCGCTTCAGCAGCAAACGCAGCAGTAGTTTATGACAACGAAGGTACTAAAGTTGAATTAAACGGTTCTCTTCGTTTAATCTTAGAAAAAGCGGATGCTAAAAAGTATGACGCAGTAGGTAATTCAACTAAAACTGCAAATTCCGCTTTACGTAACGCAGGTTCACGTTTCGGTATCACAGTAAAACACAACTTAGATAACGATTTCTATGCGTTAGGTCGTTTAGAATTCCATTTTGATGATACAGAATCTCGTGACCAATTCGGTAGTCTTTATGCTAAACGTGCTTATGTAGGTTTAGGTAGCAAAGCAACTGGTGATATCACATTCGGTCGTCAATTAACTATCGCAGATGATTTAACCCAAGCAAATGACTATGAATATGGCTTTATTCCAAAAGGTAAATATATTCCAACTTCAGGCACTGGTGTAGTACGTTACGACTATAAAGGTATCGAAGGTTTACAATTAAGTGCAAACTACAACTTCGGTCAACGTCATAATGATAAAGGTAGAGCGCTTACCCCAGGTCTTAAAAATGCATTTGGTTTCGGTGCATTATACACAGCAGGTGATTTAGATGCTCGTTTCGCTTATGGTCACACTAACCTTGAAACTAATGCAACATATAAACACCGTGTAGATGGTTTCTTAGCATCATTAGGCTATAAATTTGGTGATTTCAAATTAACAGGTGACTTTGGTTATGCACATGTGAAATTTGATGATGCAAAAACAAATAAATTCTATGTATCTCCAGGTTTTGCATATCAAGTAACTCCAGCATCTCAAGTATATGGTAACTACCTATATGAGCGCGTGAAAGGCGAAGCTGATAAAGACAAAACTCACGGTTTCTTACTTGGTGCAGACTACAAACTTCATAAACAAGTTGTATTATTTGTAGAAGGCAAATATGTGACTACTAAAGAGTACGTTAACGATTCTTACGATGGTAAAACTAAAGACAGAGCTATCGGTGTAGGTATGCGTGTATTCTTCTAATCTTTGATTAGATAAGAATCTTAAAAGGCGAATCGAAAGGTTCGCCTTTTTGTTTATTTTTTAAATCTCCCCAACTCTTTTTAAATCTCCCCAAACCCCTCTTTACAAAAGAGGGGCTTTTTTATGATGTGGCTTTTAGTAGTTTTATTGGGAATATATTTGAGAGAGTTAAGAACGGAGAACGTTTATGGGCTATTAAGCTCCCCCTCTTTCGTAAAGAGGGGGCTGGGGGGAGATTTAATTATTTCAACTTATCCAAAACCAATTTCCCCATCATTTCAATATGGGCTTTTTCAGCATTCAATGCGGGGATGTAGTGATAAGACACACCGCCGTGATTTAAGAACGTCTCTTTGTTTTCAACTTCAATTTCTTCTAAGGTTTCTAAACAATCCACGGAAAAGCCAGGGCAAATCACGGCGATTTTTTGAATGCCTTGAGAAGCTGCTTCTTCTAAAAAGTGATCCGTATAAGGTTGTAACCATTCTTCACGACCAAAGCGAGATTGGAAAGTCATATTCCATTGGTTTTCTGTCAAACCTAATTTATCCACAATGGCAATGGTGGTTTGTTTGCAGTGCTGACGATAATAATCGCCCATATTCTCATAACGCAATGGAATGCCATGATAAGAAAAAAGCAAAAACTCATCGGGTTTTAACCGCACTTTAATCGAATCCACTAAGGCATTAATGTAGTTTTCATCAAGATGATAAGAATGAATAAACTCAAAAGGCACAATATTGCGTTCTTGTGCAATGGCACGATTAAACGCATCGATTAATGCACCTGTTGTGGTGCTGGAATATTGTGGATAAAGCGGCAATACAATCATGCGTTCCACATCATTTTTAAGTAAATTTTTGACCGCACTTTGCATCGAAGGATTGCCGTAAGTCATGGCAATTTCGACTTGTGCATTGATGCCTTGTTCAGTCAAATAAGCTTGTAAACCCGCTTGTTGTTGCTTTGTAATGGCAAGTAGGGGAGAGCCTTGTTCTGTCCAAATAGATTGATAATTTCGTGCAATGCGTTTAGAACGCATCGGTAAAATAATGGCTTTTAAAAGGGGATACCATTTCCAACGAGGCAAATCGACCACGCGAGGATCCATTAAAAAATCAGCTAGATAACGGGAGATCGCTGCGGGTTGAGGGGCATCAGGCGTACCAAGGTTCGCTAAAATGATGCCAATTTTTTGAGTTGTAGTCATAAATGTTTGATAGAAAGCGTTAATCGAGAAACGCAGCAAAGTTTATCTTGTTCATCGCGAATGTCAATTTGCCAAACATGGGTATTTTGACTTAAAGCAATTGGTGTTGCCTTTGCGGTAACAAAACCTTGTCTCACTGGGCGAAGATGATTGGCGTTGATATCTAATCCCAAGGCAATTTGGCCTTCTTCTATACTGAGAAATCCCGCCAAAGAGCCAATGGTTTCAGCCAACGCGACAGAGACGCCACCATGTAATAAGCCGAAAGGCTGAGTGCTACGATGATCAACGGGCATTTTTGCCTCAATCCAGTTTTCACCATAAGCTGAGATCTCAATGCCTAAATGCCCAACAGCACAATGTTTCCCCATTTCATTAAGCTGTTCAAGCGTGAACGCTTTTTTCCAGATTGCCATATACTTTTCCTTATCTTATTTGATGGCGTTAGTTTGATCTAATTCGATACTTTCGTAAAGAAAAAAGAAAGGCAGTATAATGATTTTAGTACGCAATTTTGCTTATTTTTTACACAAAAATTTACACTTCTTTAAGTTTTTCGCAAAAATTTTCAAAAATCTTTACATATATTTACATAAGTCAAAATTTACTTTAATTAATTGTAATTTTTAGTAAATTTTTTTTTAGATGCTTCCTTTTTATACAAAGTTCGCTTAGAATAAGCTGTTCTGACCAGAAAGGTAAGGGGAACTGTTGTCAAAATTTGTGGTCGTCGCCTTTCTGACGTTGAATTTTTCGGCGCTGTTGCATCAGTGACAGCTTCTTAATCATCCTAATAAAAGGAATAATTTTATATGAACAAAGTGTTTAAAGTTATTTGGAATCATGCTACACAAACGTGGACTGCAGTTTCTGAACTTGGGCATGCTAAAGGTAAAACCAAATCTAAAAAAATCGTGAAATTGACTGCACTTGCAGGTGCTGTGATTGGTTCATTGGCTGCATCACAAACAGCGATGGCTGTAACAGATCTTGGTACTAACGATGCGGTGAATATTGCAGCAAACAATGTAGCAAATCCACCTGCTGGTCGCGAAGCGATTGCGGTAGGTCAAAATGCAGGTGCGACCCACCAACATTCTATTGCGATTGGTAGAAATGCAACTGCAAAGTGGACGAATACTATTTCTATCGGTAAAGATACTGTATCAAGCCAGGATCATGCGGTTGCAATGGGCACTAGCGCAAATGCATCGGGTGTTCAATCAGTTGGTGTAGGTTCTTATACTAAAGCAGA
Organism: Haemophilus sp. HMSC066D02; assembly: GCF_001810545.1. Lineage (NCBI taxonomy): Bacteria > Pseudomonadati > Pseudomonadota > Gammaproteobacteria > Pasteurellales > Pasteurellaceae > Haemophilus > Haemophilus sp. HMSC066D02. The sequence continues at coordinate 100,203 of NZ_KV801826.1, forward strand.
AGCTAATTTAACTATTGCAGTTGGTCCATATGCTCAAGCAAGTAAAGAAGCAGCAATTGCTATGGGTTCTAATGCGACTGCAGCTGAATCAAACTCTGTTGCAGTAGGTCAAACTGCGACTGCAGCTAACAATAACGCTATTGCTATCGGTACGAAAACTAAATCTGCTGGCGATAACGCAATTGGTATTGGTGCTTATGCAGAATCAACTGCAGCACGTGCTACAGCGATTGGTGTGTTAACGCAAGCTACTGGTAAAGGTTCATTCGCAGGTGGTGCATCTGCTCAAGCAACAGGTGAAAACTCTGTGGCGATTGGTGGAGCACAAGATGGTACTTTAGGTAATAAAGCAGGTACTGCGGCTAAAGCGACGGGTAACCAAGCTATTGCTTTAGGTACTCAATCTAATGCTTCAGAGGCTAATGCTACCGCAATTGGTAACGGTGCAAACGCATCTCATAAGAATGCAGTTGCTCTAGGTTCTGGTTCTGTAACTAAAATGGCTATTCCTAATGCGTCACAAGAGTTCTTCAAGAAAAGATATACCTTCGCAGGTGGAAATCCAGAGAGCGTAGTGAGCTTCGGTTCTTCAGGTAAAGAGCGTCAATTAGTGAATGTGGCAGCAGACCGTATTAATGGCGATTCAACTGATGCAATCAATGGTTCACAATTATATGCTGTGACTCAAATGATCGGTGATCACCAATGGATAGTAAGTGGTAATACAACTGCTAGTGTTCGCTCTTCTCACGAAGAACATGGTGTAAAACGCAATGATATCGTTGATTTCGAAGATGGTAAGGGTACCAGTGCTGTTATTAGACATACGCCAGCAGATATTAGTTCAGGTGAAGCAGGAAAAACATATGTTACATACAATGTTAACTTAGTAGATGGCAAAAATACAAAAGTTAAATTTAACTCAACTACTAACACCTACCAAATTGATGTTGACATTGTAAATAGTTCTACTGGTGCAACTGGTGCTACAGGCCCTAAAGGCGATACAGGTCCTGCTGGTCCTAAAGGTGATACCGGCGCTACTGGTGCAACCGGCGAAAAAGGCGACAAAGGTGACAGCGCTTTAGGCTTAACTGTTGACGTTCAAGATGATAACGCAAACGGTACTCACACTATTACTATTAGTAATTTAGATGATGGCTCAGTCACTACTACCATCGTTAAAGACGGTAAAAACGGTAAAGATGGTAAAGACGGTGCTACTGGTGCAACAGGTGCTACAGGCGCAACTGGTGCTACAGGTGCTAAAGGTGACACAGGTGCTACAGGTGCAACAGGTGCTACAGGTGCAACAGGTGCTAAAGGTGACACTGGTGCTACAGGCGCAACTGGTGCTACAGGTGCTAAAGGTGACACAGGTGCTACAGGCGCAACAGGTGCTACTGGCGCAACTGGTGCTACAGGTGCAACTGGTGCTACAGGTGCTAAAGGTGACACAG
>NZ_KV801827.1:0-662 GCF_001810545.1 Haemophilus sp. HMSC066D02
TAGTCTTAAACAACCCTTACTGTCTTAAAGACAGGGAGAACTCATCTCTTGGCAAGTTTCGTGCTTAGATGCTTTCAGCACTTATCTCTTCCGCACTTAGCTACCCGGCAATGCGTCTGGCGACACAACCGGAACACCAGTGGTGCGTCCACTCCGGTCCTCTCGTACTAGGAGCAGCCCCAACCAATTCTCCAACGCCCACGGCAGATAGGGACCGAACTGTCTCACGACGTTCTAAACCCAGCTCGCGTACCACTTTAAATGGCGAACAGCCATACCCTTGGGACCTACTTCAGCCCCAGGATGTGATGAGCCGACATCGAGGTGCCAAACACCGCCGTCGATATGAACTCTTGGGCGGTATCAGCCTGTTATCCCCGGAGTACCTTTTATCCGTTGAGCGATGGCCCTTCCATTCAGAACCACCGGATCACTATGACCTACTTTCGTACCTGCTCGACTTGTCTGTCTCGCAGTTAAGCTTGCTTATACCATTGCACTAACCTGACGATGTCCGACCGTCATTAGCAAACCTTCGTGCTCCTCCGTTACTCTTTGGGAGGAGACCGCCCCAGTCAAACTACCCACCAGACACTGTCCGAGACCACGTTTCGTAATCTTCGTTAGAACATCAAACGTTAAAGGGTGGTATTTCAAGGACG
>NZ_KV801828.1:0-139288 GCF_001810545.1 Haemophilus sp. HMSC066D02
GAAAACACTGTGCTTCATTTTGTGGAAAGCCAAGTGAGGCCTCTTTTTCCCCCTCTAAACGCACATTCGCGGATTGCGTTTGCTGGGCTAAAATAGCCGCATCTTGTTCCGCTTGCTGTTTTTGTTGTTGGGCATCGATTTGTTTTTCTACATTTGCATTTGGTGAGCTGGGTGCTGCCAAAGCGAAAGAGGAAATAAATAATAAACTAGAAAGAAAAGAGCGAGATAAGTTCTTCATTATACTTCAGAGATTAAGTTATTGATAAATTTGCAATATGATATCAAAAGTTGTTTTAAAATTCTATAAACTAATATTCTCAATACAAAAGTGCAGTCAGTTTTTAAGAGGTTTTAAAACTCTTTGAAAATTGACCGCACTTTATCTCCGCTTTTTAAATACTATTTCACCAAAACAGATATTTTAAAGTATATTATTAGAAACATTTCCCACTGGAAATAATGGACTCCCTAAATCTAGGGCTAAATTATTTTCTAAAAAAATATTATTTACTTTATCTATAAACATCACCCATCTGTGATCTTTTTCATTAAATTCTTCATATCCATATAAACCACATTCTTCGCATATTTTTACCAATTTAGCTGTACCATCAAAAAACTCACAACTCCATACCTTATGCTGTAATTGTGTACCCAAGCGCTTCCATTCATAAATACCAATAGGCGAATTAGCTAAAAAAGAAGCGTAATCTTCTAATGTACCTGGCTGTTCAGATAAAAAAATTGAACCATTTAAAAACATAATTAAATCACATTTTAAACATCTATAAATAAACTCAATACTTACTTGGTTATACATTATTTCTGCTTCATAGGATATACCTTGTCCATAAGGAAAAAAACTACTAATGGAAAAATCCTCTTGGCTACACCATTGCAACTGTTCATAAAGTCGATTTATATAATTATTCATATTATTACTTCACCTCACTTTTGACTGGAAACTTTAACTTCAATTGCTGATTCCTATTTATATCCCTTAACTCTTGACTATTTATTTCAACAGTTGCAGTTGTAGTAGTTGTCTTTCTGCTAGCATTTCCCGCTGGTCGGTATAAAATTGTCTCCCCCCATTCTTAGCCCCTCCATTAATATCATATCGATGGATTCCATTATCTATTTGAGGCTTGGGTACTTATACCTTTTAGATTCACCAGCATAATTCAGGATAAATAGAACAAATAAAATCAATCCTTACGGCTTCTTCAGGCATTATTGACCACAATAACTCCCCAATTTTCTGGTAAATTTCTTGTTCTTTCATTTTTAATTTCCTATTGGCATATTTTTATGATTCTTTCAAATTGCTTACCATCAACTGAATAAGGTAAAAATCCCAACACCAAAGAATATCACAGAAGTATTGTCTAACCATATCCTCCAAGCATTATAAGATTCACTTAAAGTAAAACACCATAGATAACCTGCCGTTTTTTACAATATATTTGCTATAAAAAATAAGCGGTTATAGAATACCTATAGCAAGCTGAAATTAATGAGATTAAATTGGTATGAATAACGTACAAAAGAAATATTTTATTGGCCTGACCCATTTTTTGGGAAATGTTCTCGGCCCTAAATACGAAGTCGTATTTCATTCTTTTGATAAGAATAAGGCTCATATGGAAGCCATTGCAAATAGCCATGTTAGCGGGCGGACCCTTTCCTCTCCACTTAGTTCTTTTGCTTCAAGTTTGTTGCAGGATAAAGTGTATTTAGATAAGGATTTTATCTTTAACTACAAAGCGGTGGCAGATTCCGAAAAGGTCATTCGAGGTGCAACTTATTTCATTAAAAATGGGGATAAATTAGAAGGCATCCTTTGTATTAATCATGATACCTCTGAGTTGGTTGATGTGATGACCAAATTAATTTCACTAGAAAACCTTGGAAACTTCGTCAATATTTTAGGTATTGATGCAGCCTTTGCTGAAGTGGAAGAAGCCGAAATAATTAATAAAGAAAAACTCGAAAACTCCATCGAAGATATCCTTTGTGAATACCTTGATTTCACCCTATTACATTCCGATAAACCACTCAGTTTAAGACAACGGGAAAACGCCATTAAAGTCTTATTTGATAAAGGTATTTTCAATATCAAAGGTGCCATTCCAATGGTGGCGAAATATTTGAAAATCTCAGAACCTAGCGTATATCGCTATCTTAAAGCAATTAAAGAGAAAGCATAAAAAAGTGCGGTTAAAAACACTCTGATTTTTAACCGCACTTTTTTATTTTAATCGTGTTATTAACCCACTACTTCAGGCAATATACCTAATTTAATTAGGAATGGGATACTCACGATAATAATCCCTAGAATTGAGACAAAGAGTAGGAGCCCTGAACCACCCGGCACACGATAAGGTAAGTTTGGATGTTGATGGCGAGCTTTCCAAACCAATGCTGCCGGCAATACCACTGCATAGAAAGCAAACATTTGTCCTGCATAACCTAATGCAAGGATGAAGCCTTCTGGATAGAAGAATGCAAAGAGCAATGGCGGAAGGAATGTTAAGAAACCTAAACTTAAACGGTTTGCTGAAATATTGAAGGCGCGTTTTAACAAGTCGTCAATACATTCTAGTAAGCCTAGTGCGACCCCTAGGAATGAGGTAATCAGTGCTAAGGCAGAGAAGATTTTCACGACAGCCGCAATAATGGTGCTGCCTGTAATCACTCGAACGGCTTCAATCAATCCATTTAATGTTGGATCTTGATTAAGGATTTCTAAGAATCGGCTTTGGCTTAACACACCGTGAGTAGAAAATTGCCATAAAAGATAACCCACTAATGTGATTGCAGAGCCCACAATAATAGAAAATCTTAAGGCTTTTACATCACCTTCTAAATATTTATTTAAGCAAGGAATTGAGCCGTGGAAACCAAAAGCGGTAAAGAAAACCGGACTAGCCGAAATCAATAGTGCTTTATCAATTGGCATGGCCATTAAGTTATCGATTTTAATTTCTGGAATCATCAATCCAAGCACAATGAATAGCGCTGCAATCATCGCGATAAATAAGAAGCGATTTAAGGCATCCACAAAGCTTGTGCCAATTGCTACGAAGATACCAAAGAAGATCGTAAATGCTAGGATAGAACCTTTCATTTTGAGATCAGGCGTCGCAAAATCAGGTAAAGTTGAAGCAAGAATTGCACCACCACCGGTTACATAGGCGGAAAGTAATGCATAAAGGAAAATCATTAATACGCTAGTTGCGACAATTCGTCCTGGTCGACCAAAATACTGTGCTGCAAGCGTGCCAATACCGGCATCATGTTCAGCGGTTTGATAAACCTCAACAAATAATAATGCGCTATAGGTGAGCAGAATCCATAAAAGAACAAGTAGAACAACTGTAAACGTGAAACCTATTCCTGCAGAGGTGAGAGGCATGGCAAGCATCCCTGCCCCAATCATCGTCCCTGAGGTAATCAAGGTACTTCCCAATGTTTTGTTCATAAGTTTTCTCCTTTCCGATTATCGTAGAAAGGCTAGTCACTTCCTTATTTGACAATACATCAAACTACAATGTCATTAGAATGTTTTCGCATTTTTCTCATTAACCAAATATTTTTTAGATACAAAAAGCCCTTACCCCGTTACTGAGGTAAGGGCGGTAGGCCTATTTTTGTTCAAAACGTGCAGTGAAGAAACGTAATTGTTTTGGTTCATACACGAAACGAAGCCCTTTAATATCCTCTTTATGTTTGAATAAATGGATAATACCATCAGCAACTAAATCCATGTGTGCATAGGTGTAAACACGACGCGGAATAGTAATACGTACAGTTTCAAGTTTTGGATGATGGTTTTCGCCAGTTTTGATATCACGACCAGCTGAAATAATACCACGTTCCATTGTACGCACACCGCATTCAACATAGATTGCTGCCGCTAATGCTTGTGCTGGGAAGTCTTCTTCTTGTTTCAAATGTGGACAGAAACGACGTGCATCTAAGAACACCGCATGACCACCAATTGGTTCAACAATCGGTACACCCGCTGCTTTTAATTTTTCACCGAGATAACGTACTTGTTTAACACGGTGTTCAATGTACTCTTCCTGAGTTGCTTCTTTCAAACCGATCGCCATTGCTTCCATATCACGACCAGCCATACCACCGTAAGACGGCATACCTTCGAACACAACAACCAATTCTTTCGCTTTCATGAACAATTCTTCATCATTCATACATAAGAAACCACCGATATTGGTTAAGCAGTCTTTTTTACCACTCATTGTACAACCATCTGCATAGCTGAACATTTCTTGAACGATAGATTTGATTGAGCGATCTTGATAGCCTGGTTCTTGTTCTTTAATGAAATAAGCATTTTCAATACAACGAGTTGCATCGTAGAACACTTTAATGCCGTGTTTTGCGGTTAATTCACGAACAGCTTTCATGTTTGCGATAGAAACCGGTTGACCACCCGCTAAGTTTACTGTTACCGCCAAGCACACATAAGCAATATTTTCAGCGCCTTTTTCGTTAATTAATTTTTCTAATTTTTTAACATCAATATCACCTTTGAATGGGATATCTAATGTCGCATCATGTGCTTCATCACGAATAATATCGTAGAAAATACCGCCATTGGCTTCTTGGTGGAAACGTGTAGTAGTGAAATACATATTACCTGGTACGTATTGACCCGGTTTAATCGCGATACGAGAAAGAATATTTTCAGCACCACGTCCTTGGTGAGTTGGCACAATATGTTTGAAACCAAATAAGTCTTGAACTGTTTCTTCTAAATGATAGAAGTTGCGGCTACCTGCATAAGCTTCATCACCCATCATAATACCGGCCCATTGACGGTCACTCATTGCATTTGTACCGCTATCGGTTAAAAGGTCGATATAAACATCTTTTGAATCAAGTAAGAAGGTATTGAAGCCTGCCGCTTTCATCGCTTTTTCACGTTCTGATTTTGGTAAGATTGAAACAGGTTCAACACTTTTAATACGGAACGGTTCTGCTGGATAGTATGCCATAATAAATCTCCTATTATGTTAGGTTTAAAGTCCATGATTATTAACCCGCTACTAAAAACATCTATCATCGAGTTGCAAGCATAGTACTGAATTTTTTTCTGTAATACTGTGATCAAAGTCACAAATCAATAAAAATTTATCAAATTTATGTAAAAATATTTCAATTTAATAATTTTATATCAAAAAATCATAAACATACTGATTCTTAGAGCGATTGAACAAGCCAGGTTGGACTATCCCGTTTTCTCAACAGAACAAGTGGACGTAAAAGGAATGGTATTGCAGGCGGGATTGCAATAGGAAGGAGATATTTGGCGGAAGAAGTATCAAAAATACAAAAGTGCGGTCAATTTTTGAGAGGTTTTAAAACTCTTTGAAAATTGACAGCACTTTATAGGTTTACGCTATCTTTAAAAAGAAATTCACATACCATTTTAACGTTATTTTGAACACTATCATTTTTTCATAGTGTGGATACAATCCATAACTTTCAAACTTATGACCTCTCGTTCCTCATTTGTCTTATCAGGAAGATTTTTATATTTCTCATAACATGATTCAAAAGTTTTTTGTTCCTCATATGTCCTTTTAGGTATCACATCCCCATTCCAGAATCGAACAAAATGACTATTAGAAGAAACACATGCTGTCAAAATACTACAAAGTAAAAAGAGACTGAGATTTATCTTTTTCATTTTTATCTCCAAAATATTTTTTCATTTCAACTACTCTAATCTCGCTTAAAAAAGAGAAGATATATCGGCAAAGCAACCACCTGAAATTTTAGAGACATAAGTAAAGCTTCTTTCATAAGAACTGCATATTGCAAATTATTCCTTCCCATATCGAACTGAACTATCACCATAAACAAGAAAAAAATGAATGCAACAGCTATAAAAAACTTTAATATTTTTAAAATCATTATGTTTATCTTCTGTTATACAGTACAACACCCGCAATAAATACACTAATAACTGACGATGAAATTAAAATAAATTCTACATCTTCAAAATTAATATAAAAGGAAATACCTAAATCAGTATGAATTAAAACATAAACATTTCTAACAACTAGAATAGATAAAAATAAAGCCATAGATATATAAATAAAAAATATAATAAAATTTATTAAAAACACCTTAATCATTTATATTTTCTCGCTTATTAAATTTTTTAGTAATAGTGCCGATAACTTATACTACAATCTAGTGATAATTAAACCACTCTCATTAAAAAATAGTTTTACTAATTTTAATGCTTTTTCCTGATAGAAACTCCTCCAACCATCCCATTCTTCAGGTCTTCCTACCATCTCCCACTCATCAAGGGCTAAGGCATTTAATATTTCCATATTAAGCCAGCTATCTAAATGACCATAATCTTTCTCCATTTTATGGACAAACTCGTTATAGAGAAAAATATGACTTGTAATATCTAATTCATTATCTTTCATAGGTAAAATTCATAAAAAATAAATATAAAACCACTACAACTTGGAATCACTAATTTTGTATTATTCATTTTTATTTTTCCTTGAGTATCAAGTTCTCTAAAACTAAAACAGAAAAAAGTCTGGAACTCTTTGTAAGATTTTTTCTGAAAAATCTATTAATTTAAGTTCAATGATCTATCTTCTCTTTAGCTAAAATCGCAAACACTGCAATAACAAAAGCATAAGGATAAACATCTTCTAGAAAATCTACAAAATTTTCTACATGCCCATACCAAACCCACTCGGTTATATATAAAATAATAACACAAGATAAGACAGCAATAGATAATTTAAATATTTCTATAATAAATTTCATTAAATATCCTTATTTTCTTCCTGTAAGAAGATAACTACCTAAAATTGCTGGTATGGGAATCAATAATGATAACAATATCTCAGCCTTTGAAGAAAAAACAACCTTTATAGAAAACTCACCATTGGCTAAAAAATCAAGTAACAAATTTATCGATAGTAATAGCAAAAAAATACAAGGAACTATTAATAAATAAAATTTTATTAGTTTCAATATCATTATTACTCTCCAATTTAATAGTATTCATCAGCAATCATACCAAAATTTGTTCATTCTTAAACCAATTAAACAAGGCATTTGAACTAACTAATTTTCCAAACAGTCAAAGCAATCGTAAAAGGAATGCTTTTACACGCCGGATTGCATAAGTGCTTAGGCAAGCAATCCCGACAAAAATAGAGGAGTAGATTTATGAAATCTAAATTGATGAAAGGGTTAGTGATTGTTGCATTAGCAGGAAGCTTAACCGCTTGTGAAATGGACAAACAACAACGTCATACTGCAACAGGTGCAGCAATCGGCGGTGTAGCCGGTGGTTTATTAGGTGGTGATATTGCCACAACACTCGGCGGCGCGGCATTAGGTGGTGTAATAGGTAGTCAAGTGAATAAAGGCGGAGACTACGATGACAGAGAATATCGCCATCATAAAAAACATAAAAAACATCACCATCACAGAAGACATCGTGATTGGGATGACGACTGGGATGATTAATTCAAAATACAGATAAAAATGACCGCACTTTTGAGATACAAATCAAAGTGCGGTCGTTTTTTAGGGATTATTTATGAATTAATAAGGATTACCACCAGCCAAGGAGTTTCATCCATAATCCACCCACACCAAACCAAATCACTAATGAAAGGATGGAAACAATAAAGCTCACGCCCCACCATTGACCGGTTGAGTTATAACCTGAACCGTATAAAGCAGGGCCAGGACCACCGGCGTATTGTGTTAAACTCATGGATAATGTTGAGGTGTAACCTAAACCAATTGCAGCAATGATTGGTGGTGTACCCACAGCAATAGCCGCAGCCACGAAAGCGAGATACATTGCGGAAATATGCGCCATGGCTGAAGCAAAGAAATAGCGGGTATAGAAGTACACCAACACTAAAATAGTAAAGGCAATTGGCCAGCTGAAACCACCCACAGATGAAGAAATGTGGGTAGAAATCCAAGTAATAGCACCGTATTTATTGAGTGCATTTGCCATCATGACCAATACTGCAAACCAGAACATCGTATCCCATGCGGTGGTTTCTGCTACGATATTTTTCCAGCTCATAATATTGGTTAATAATAAAATCACTAAACCAATAAACGCTGAAATTGTTGCTGGGATATGGAAGACTAAATCACCCACAGTCCATAGGAATAAAAGAAGAATAAAGTCTAGGGCAAGAATCCATTCCGCTTTGCTCATTGGGCCCATGCTTTTTAATTCTTCACGTGCCATTTCTGCCATTTTAGGCGTATCTTTTAATTCTGGCGGATAAATTAAATACACGAAATAAGGCAAGACGATCAAGCTCACAATACCCGGTACAATCGCCCCTAAGAACCATGTCATCCAAGTGATTTCCACACCTTGGCTTTTCGCGAGTTCTGCAATTAACGGGTTACCCGCCATGGCGGTTAAGAACATGGTACAAATAATGGTATCGATTTGAGAGACAGCAATCGCTAAGAAAGCACCTGCACGACGAGCAGTTGGACCCGGTTTGGACTCATATGCATCAGCAATAGATTGCATAATAGGGTACATAATACCGCCCCCACGCGCAGAAGCCGAAGGAATACCCGGACCGATAACGACATCAGCCAACGCCATACCATAGGCCACACCCATCATTTTTTTACCAAAACGACCAACGAAGTACAGCGCGATACGTTTACCTAAACCGGTTTTAATCACCGCGCGAGATAAAAACATAGCAATAGCAATCAACCAAATTGTGCCGTTTGCAAAACCGGATAACATGCCGACATCACCTTGTTTTGGCGAAATTGGCGTAAGCCCAGTCAAGCCACTAATCACTAAGGCAACGAGCGTTGCAGCACCCATAGGCATGGCTTTAGCGATAATAGCCACAATGGTTGCCACAAACAGTGATAGCATTCCCCATGCTTTTGCGGATAAGCCTTCTGGCGTTGGGATTAACCAAATCCCTAAACCAACGATGACGGCTATCAGCAGCCCTTGCCATTTAAAGCCAAGTTTGACTTCTACTGCTGGAATTTTACTTTCCATAGGATAACTCCTAGATAAATGAACAAAAAATAATTCATCACGTATAACGGCCGTGACGCAATCGATTAAATAAACGAGTATAAAGATACCACTTATTTAGTACGAGTAAAGATTTAAGCGCATTTTTTTAATAGAATTGAGTAAAAATTTGATATAAATAAAAAATAAACCGCACTTTGATGGATAAAATCAAAGTGCGGTTTATTTTTAGGTTAGAAAGTGAATGATTAATACATGCCTTCTCGCTCTTCACGGGTGCTGATGAAGATATTTTTCACCTGTGTATAAGCGTCAAGCATCATTTTATGGGTTTCACGACCTATACCAGAGGTTTTATAACCACCGAAAGGAGCTCCAGCTGGTAAACGGTTATAACAGTTCACCCAAACTCGACCAGTTTCAAGTGCACGTGCAACTCGTAGCGCACGGTTAATGTTATATGTCCACACCGCACCACCTAGGCCATAATCACTGTCATTTGCCATTTTAATTACATCTGCTTCATCCTTGAATTTGATTACCACAGCAACCGGACCAAAAATTTCTTCTTGTGCCACGCGTTTTTTGTTATCAGGCGCTAAAATTAAGGTTGGTTGGAAAAATTCGCCTCGAGCCAATGCAGGGTCGGTTGATTTACCTCCACCAAGGATGATTTGACACCCTTCTTCTTTAGCAATATCAACATACTTGCTAATAACCTTAACTTGATTTCCGTTTACTTGCGCCCCCATTTGCGTGTCATCTTCCCAAGGTAAGCCGACTTTAACTTTCTTAAATTCTTCTTTTAGTGCCGCGATAAATTTATCGTAAACGCTTTCTTGTACGAAAATACGTGAACCGGCACAACACACTTGCCCTTGGTTGAAGAGAATTCCTTTTTGTGCGCCCTCCAATGCTTTATCAAATGGCATATCGTCAAAGAAAATATTGGCTGATTTACCACCCAATTCCAAGGTGGATGGAATCAACATTTCAGCAGCAGCTATACCAATTTTTCTACCAATTTCGGTGGAACCGGTGAATGCCAGTTTGTTAAATCCAGTATGGTGCAACATGTATTCGCCAGATTTAGAACCCTTACCAGTAATGACATTGAAGACACCTTTCGGTAATAAATGATTAATTTTTTGAGCTAAGGAAAGTAAGCTCAATGAAGTAGAGGAAGATGGGTGAATCACGACGGTACAACCTGCTGCCAATGCAGGTGCTATTTTCCATGCAGCCATTAAGAACGGAAAGTTCCATGGAATAATTTGACCAACAACGCCAATAGGCTCGCGTAAAATCAACGACAAATCTTCGCTATCCAGTTGGTTTGCGACACCTTCTTCGGCGCGAATAACACTGGCAAAATAACGGAAATGATCTGATGCCAACGGAATATCTGCTGCGCGTGTTTCTCGAATCGGTTTACCGTTATCCAACGTTTCTTGTAAAGCGAATAATTCAGTATTTTCGTCAATAATATCTGCAATTTTATTCAAAATTGTAGCTCGTTCCGTTGCGCTGGTATTTTTCCAGGTTTTAAAAGCCTCTTTCGCAGCATTCACTGCAGCATCGACATCTGCATCCGTAGCGTCAATAAAGGTGGCTAAGGTTTCACCATTTGCAGGGTTATATGCTGTTAAGGTATTACCCTCAGAGCCATTTGTCCATTCGCCGTTGATCAATAAACCATAGTGTTTATCAAAGACATTAAGATCTTTTGTCATCTATTTTCTCCTTTTTTCTACGTTGTGAATCAAAGTAATACCTGATCTTTTTACACCATCAGGTCTTTAATATTTTGTCCGTAAAAGAGGACTATGGGTTGATTTTAGTACAAGACAAGACTTAAAACTGGGAGACAGATCACATTTTGGTGGTGAGAAGGAAAGGTAGAGAAAATTGATTTGATAGGTGAAAAAAAACAAAGTACAGAAAAACTTATTGAAAAAAGACCGCACCTGAATGGATAAAATCAAAGTGCGGTGGCGATTTTCTTCATTTTTGACATAGACACTCCAACTATACAAACGACAAAAGTATAACTATAAATAAGTATTATGGATTGTAGGGATATAGTGAGAAAGAAACTATGATCTTGCTCAATAAAAGGTTAAACAGTCATGAGATAAAAATAAAAAAACACTATATAAATAAATATATAATGTTTTAAATTTAATCTAATTAGGGAAGTTTAAGAATGAAGAAATTGATTCACGTGTTCAAGTACGGCTTTTCTCACGTTATCCTTTTCAAAAAGAATTTCATGTTTTGCTTGAGGTACAAGCATGGATTCTGCATGCGGAAAAAGTGCGGTCAATTTTTCAAGATTTTTGTTATCCACAATTTTTTCTTTTTCTGCTTGTAAAATAAGCACAGGTGTTTCCACTCTTGGAATGATTTTAGGGAGCGCTTTGATTGCATTTAAACACAAATGTACCCAACGGAATGTCGGGCCGCCTAAGTGAATAGCTGCGCGTTTTCGATTAACTCGGTTCATCCATTTCATTCGCGTTTTAGAATGGCTAAGTTCATTAAGGTTTAAATCTGCCGGTTTGTAATGTCCTTTACCAAAAACATATCGATGACCTTGACCAAATGCCATCATCGTTGCAATGATGACTTCATCTCGTAATGGGTGTTTCATGGGAACGCCAAAGAAAGGCGAAGAAAGCACAGCCTTTTTAATATGATGATCGTAATTGGCCAGATAATAGGTGGAAATCAAAGCGCCGAGTGAATGCGCAAGAATATATTGCGCTTGATAAGCATAAAGTGCGGTCGCTTTTTCAATGATTTTTGCCATATCATCGGTATAAAAACGAAACTCATCTAAATGCCCTTTTTGAGGAATAATACGCTGTGAATAGCCTTGTCCTCGGTGATCGAAAAGTAATACATCATAACCTTGTTGGTAAAAGTCGTAAGCTAACTCAGTCCATTTCAGCATATTTTCTGCTCGACCATTCACCAAAATCATCAATTTTCTGACAGTGCTTTCAGGCTGAACCAAATGGCGATAAGCCAATTTGATATTTCGTTCGCCAGAAAGATATTGCGTAGGAAATTGCTCAAAAAAAGGCAATAACTCTGCAAGAGCAAATTGATGAAAATGAGGTTCTCTGATCATAATTTTCTAATGAAAAGGGCGTAGTAAATACGCCCTTTGTAGTGAAAGTAAAACTTATGCCACCAATTGTTTTAAGATACGGCGAACTGGCTCTGCAGCACCCCATAATAATTGGTCACCTACAGTGAATGCCGCTAAGTATTCCGGACCCATTGCCAATTTACGTAAACGACCAACTGGTACGCTTAATGTACCTGTTACTTTAGCTGGGGTTAATTCACGTAATGTGGTTTCTTTGTCATTTGGAATCACTTTCACCCATTCGTTGTGAGACGCTAAAATTTGTTCAATTTCTTCTAATGGTAAGTCTTTTTTCAGTTTGATGGTGAACGCTTGGCTATGGCAACGTAATGCACCAATACGCACACATAAACCATCAACAGGAATTGGATTGTCGCTTAAACCTAAGATTTTATTGGTTTCTGCATAGCCTTTCCATTCTTCTTTAGTTTGTCCTGTTTCTGGAAGAAGTTTGTCAATCCAAGGGATTAAGCTACCACCTAATGCTGCGCCGAAGTTATCCGTTGGGAAACTATCAGAACGCATTTCTGCTGTCACTTTACGTTCAATATCTAAAATTGACGAAGCAGGGTCTTTTAATTCGCTTGAAACTGCTTGTTCTAATAAACCCATTTGTGAAAGTAATTCACGCATATTTTTTGCGCCTGCACCTGAAGCCGCTTGGTAAGTTGCGACAGATACCCATTCCACTAAATCTTTTTCAAATAAACCACCGATAGCCATTAACATTAAGCTCACGGTACAGTTACCACCCACGAAAGTTTTAATGCCTTTTTTCAAGCCTTCAGAAATCACGTGTTGGTTTACCGGATCAAGCACGATAATCGCATCATCTTTCATACGTAGTGCAGAAGCAGCATCAACCCAATAACCATCCCAACCTGTTGCTTTTAATTTTGGATAGACTTCATTGGTATAGTCGCCACCTTGGCAGGTCACGATAATATCTAATTTTTTAAGTTCTTCAATGTCGAATGCATTTTTAAGCTCACCTGCCTCTTTACCTGCAAATACAGGGGCTTTTTGACCTGCTTGAGAAGTGGTGAAGAAAACTGGATTAATATTGGCAAAATCTTGCTCTTGCACCATACGATCCATTAATACGGAACCGACCATTCCGCGCCAACCGATAAAACCGACGTTTTTCATGAGTTTTTCCTTATTTTATGTTGTGTTGAATGGGTCTATTAATTACAGGCTTTATGCCACAAAATCAAGTTTTTTTAAAAAAAATGAGGCTTTGTTTAATTTTTCTCAATAAAAAATCCCCTTTCGGGGATTTATTGATTATTTATCTGCTTTTTTCGTGGTTTTCTTTACCGTTTTTTTCGGCTCAGATTCACCTTCAGATTTGACCGCACTTTTCTTTGTTGTAGTAGACTTTGTAGTCTTCTCTTTTGTCGTTGCGGATTTAGTTGCTTTTTTCTTTGGCTTTTCAGCTAAATTTGCCGCTTTCCATTCCTCAAATTTTTCAAGTAATACTTTACCCATTGGGCTTGGATCGCCTGTAAACAAGGTTTGTAAACCATTATTTTCAATGATATGACGGCGAAGTTCTAAACGTTCTTGATGGTTTTCTGCTAAACGAATTGCACGTTCAACATATTCATCTACCGTATTTGCAATTAACCATTCCGGTAAACCTAAACGTTTAAATAACCCTTCATCAATATGTTCATGGACTTCTGCACCGGTTTTACATACCCCCACTAAACCTAATGTCACCATATCAATAATGCCATTCGTGTTACCGAATGGGAATGGGTTTACCATCATATCACAGTTATGCAAAATACGAAGATATTGATCATAAGGCGCATGTGGATGAGCTGTCGCATCATTGCCTAAATAAGACTTAATAAAACGCTCAACATAAGGATGTGTCACGCCACTAGATTGACCTAACGCAAAGTGGAAATGCACTTTCACGTTAGCACGATCACGAATAGCCTTTAATGCCGCCAAGAAATAGGGATTAAGCTTCATTGTAGTAGAAGCAATACCAATATTTACCACTTCAGGATTTTCACGTAAACGATACTCTACGTGTTGCGGTGCAAGAGCTGAAGGTACATAAGGAAGAGCATCTTTTGGTAAACGCAATAATTGCTCACTGAAGCATTTTTCAGAACCCACATAATCATCTTCTACAATCACATATTCAATAAAATCAGAATGTGTCGTAGCAGGGTGGCCTAAAGCAATTACTTGAACCGGTGCAAGACGCGTGTTACTTGCAAAAATAGTGGTTAAATCCATCCCAATACTTGGCATATAAAGAACCGCTGCACCATTTTTCTCACAAATCTCTTTTAATTCATTCAATTTACTAAAAATATTATCGCCTTTTAATAAATGGAATTCATCAAACACCGCTTGGCCTACTGCATCTACAGCTTCATTACCCACACCAATTAAATGAAAACGCTCACGCGCGGCAATCATTGAAGTAGAATGCGTACGATAAATTGAATGAGATGAATGGAAATGCTCCAATAATACAACCATGACAGGTTTGCCATTACGTTCACCTAATTTCGTAACATCGCGATCAATCCATCCACCTTGTAATAAATGACGGCGAATAACTTGGTTTAATGCTTTTTTCACCCAGTGTTTATTTTCAGCAATATCGTAGCTGCAATGCATATACACATCGTGTGAAATTGCGCTTGGCACATTATTTAAGTTTTCAATTGTTGCCAATTTTTCAGGGAACCATTGTAAAAGCGTACCACGCTTAGAGAACGCTTGATCGGTACCGATAAAACGGGGTGATTGTAATGCAAAACAAAGAGATGCACATAATTCAGGATCTAAATTCCATAAAGCATCAAGATTAACATTCACATTAGATTCTGGCAGATAGAAAATACAGAATTTAATTAATGATGATCTCGCATTATCTAAATGAAAATCGGATAAATTAGCCTTATCTGGATTGCGATTATAAGTCTGCAACACATGATCCGCATTTACAAATGGCGATGATGCGAAAATCATGTTAATCCAACGTTGTAAGGTAAAGAAACGTTGTGCTCCGCCTTCAGAAATATCTAATTTAGGATCAGAAAATAGCTCGCTCATTGCTACCGCTACACGGGTACAAAAATGCTCAACTTTCTCTTGTACTAATTCATCATTTAATTGACTAGGATAATCAATTTCAATGCCTTCAACGCCACCAAAATTAGTATCTATTTTGCTTAAAATATCGAGCAATTCTACGCAAGCTGCTTCATAATTTTTTGCTGCAACTTCTTGTTCAAAACGGATAACACTGGGTTGTTTTTGTGTTTCTGCCATTTCTAAATTCCTTTGGTAAAAAATAAATAAGATTAATAATTAACAGGTTCCCCATAGATCATATTCATCTGAATGGGTAATGGTTACTTTAATAAATTCGCCTACTTTCACTGGCGTGCCACTTAGATTTTCAATATAAACTAAGCCATCAACTTCTGGTGCATCAGCTTTTGTACGCCCGATAATACCTTCGTCATCAATTTCATCCACAATTACATCAAGCGTTTGACCAATTTTTTGTTTTAATCGTTCAGCCGAAATTTCTTGTTGTAACTGCATAAAGCGGTGGAAACGTTCTTCTTTTACATCTTCAGGCACTTGATCTGCCATTTCAGTTGCAGGAGCGCCTTCTACTGGGCTAAATTTGAAACAGCCCACACGATCAAGTTGTGCTTCTTTTAAGAAATCCAATAACATTTGGAAATCTTCTTCTGTTTCACCTGGGAAACCTACAATGAAAGTTGAACGCAAGGTTAAATCCGGACAAATTTCACGCCATTGCTTGATACGCTCTAAAGTGCGGTCAATTTTTCCTGGTCTTTTCATCGCTTTTAAAATTTTTGGACTCGCGTGTTGCAATGGAATATCCAAATAAGGCAACAATAGACCTTCCGCCATTAATGGAATTAAATCATCCACGTGCGGATAAGGATAAACGTAATGTAAACGCACCCAAATGCCTAATTTACCAAGCTGTTTGCACAAGGTCATTAAGTCATTTTTAATTGGCATACCATTCCAGAAAGCGGTTTTCACGCCACCTTCTTTGCGTTGTGTATCCATCGCATAAGCTGAAGTATCTTGTGAAACAACCAACAATTCCTTCACACCCGCATCAGAAAGGCGTTTTGCTTCATCCAATACTTGCGTGATAGAACGGCTTTCTAAATCCCCACGTAATGAAGGGATTATACAGAATGTACAACGATGATCACAGCCTTCTGAGATTTTCAAATAAGCATAGTGTTTTGGTGTTAATTTCACCCCTTGTTTTGGTACAAGGCTGGTGTATGGATTATGTTCTGGTTTTGGTACATATTTATGTACTTGTGCCATGACTGTTTCATAACTGTGCGGACCGCTCACTTCCAATACTTTCGGGTGAACTTGGCGAATTTGATCTTCTTTCGCCCCTAAACAGCCGGTCACAATCACGCGTCCGTTTTCTTCCAACGCCTCTCCAATGGCTTCTAGGGATTCCTGCACGGCACTATCAATAAAGCCGCAAGTATTCACAATGACCAAGTCTACATTTTCATAACTTGGCACAATGTTATATCCGTCAGTACGTAATTCAGTCAAAATACGTTCGGAATCCACTAAATTTTTAGGACAACCTAAACTTACAAAGCCAATATTCGGCGTTGATTTTTGCATACATTTATTCTCAGCTATCATCATCTTTCAAAACTTTAGATTTTACTCAATTTCAAGCAGAAAGGCGATAAATTAAAGGTAAATTGATTGTAAATTTGCCCATTAAAGTCCTTTTTTCAGGTAGAATAACGCCCGTTTTTTTATTTACTTATATTCATTATTAACATGGAAAATTCTTTTCTTTTTTCGACCGCTCTTGAACAGACGGCTTACTTACTTATCCTAGGGAAAATGCTACTCGCACTTGTACTTGGCGGGATTATTGGCTTAGAACGCGAACTTAAACACAAACCGGTTGGGGTCAAAACCTGTGCCATTATTGCGGTGACGACTTGTGTACTGACGATTGTCTCCATTCAAGCCGCAGAACATTATGCGCAAGTTTCAGATAATATTCGAACTGACCCTATGCGACTTGCCGCACAAGTAATCAGTGGCATTGGTTTCTTAGGTGCAGGGGTAATTTTACACAAGAAAAATGATGCCATTTCAGGCTTAACCACTGCAGCAATTATTTGGGCTGCAGCGGCTATCGGTGTGGCAACAGGTGCAGGCTTTATTTTTGATGCAATTATTGCCACTTTAATGATTTTAATCGCTATCCGTATCAGCCCTATTGTGCAACGTTATGTTCGTCGTAAAACCTATAAAAAACGTACTCGATTGGCTATTCAACTAAGTTCTGCGAACGGCATCAGTAAAGTGACAGATTTATTATTGAAACATGATTACCGCATTGAAAATATCTCAGTAAAAGACCAAGCAAGTGGCGAAGTTCGCTTGCAAGTGCGATGCTACAACATTGATAATGAAATGCTAAAAGATGTCTATACGCTGTTAAAAACAGAAGATGAAGTGCTGAGTGTGGATGTAGAAAATTAAAATCAGCTTAAAGTAACACATTACTTATATCGTAAAACCACTACTTGCTAGACAAAAAGTTAAATACTTAAACTGGATAACGTCATGAATTTACAAGATAATTTCGAGCAGCATACGCCGATGATGCAGCAATATCTCAAGTTAAAAGCAGAAAATCCTGATATTTTGTTATTTTATCGAATGGGGGATTTTTATGAGCTTTTTTATGATGATGCAAAAAAAGCGGCAGCATTGTTAGATATTTCTTTAACGAAACGTGGGCAATCAGCAGGTAATCCCATTCCCATGGCGGGTGTGCCTTATCATGCGGTAGAAGGTTATTTAGCAAAATTAGTGCAATTAGGTGAACCTGTAGCCATTTGTGAGCAAGTAGGTGATCCCGCTACATCAAAAGGGCCGGTTGAACGCAAAATTGTACGAATTGTGACACCAGGTACGGTAAGTGATGAAGCCCTTTTACCTGAACGCCAAGATAACTTAATTGTGGCGGTTTATCAGGAAAAAGAAAAATTCGGTCTAGCTACATTAGACATGACATCTGGACGCTTCCAGCTTTGTGAACCTCATTCAAAAGAAGCCTTGCAAGCTGAATTACAGCGTATTAATCCCGTAGAATTACTTTATTGTGAAGATTTTGCCGAAATGTCCATTATCGAACCTTATAAAGGTCTACGCCGTCGCCCAATTTGGGAATTTGAACTCAGTACGGCGATTTCAGAACTTAATCGTCAATTTGGTACGAAAGATTTACGTGCATTTGGTGTAGAAAAATCACCCCTTGGCTTGGCAGCAGCAGGTTGTTTATTGCAATATGCAAAAGAAACACAAAGGGCTTCTCTTCCACATATTCAAAGCATCAGTGTTATTCAAAATAACGATAATATTCAATTAGATGCCGCAACACGCCGAAATTTAGAACTTACTCAAAATCTTGCGGGTGGCACAGAAAATACACTTGCTTCGGTATTAGATAAATGTGTTACACCAATGGGTAGCCGTTTGTTAAAACGTTGGATTCATCAACCTATCCGTCAAACAGACATTCTATTAAAACGCCAAAAAACCATTGGTGAAATTATTGAGCAAGATTTGTATCACGAATTGCAGCCTTATTTGCAACAAGTGGGGGATATGGAACGAGTTCTTGCTCGTGTAGCACTGCGTTCTGCTCGTCCTCGTGATCTCACACGTTTACGAACTGCATTAGAACAAATTGAACCGATAAAATCGCTAATTCATACAAAAACATCGTCAAATTTGACCGCACTTTCCGCACAAATTGATGATTTTTCCGCGCAAATAGCGTTACTTCAAAAAGCAATTATTGAAACTCCTCCGTTATTAATTCGCGATGGTGGCGTTATTGCTGAAGGCTATAATGCAGAATTAGATGAATGGCGAACCCTTTCCGCTGATGCAACGCAATATTTAGAAAATTTAGAACAACGCGAACGAGAAAGTACGGGCATTGATACCTTAAAAATTGGCTTTAATGCGGTACATGGCTATTATATTCAAATCAGCCAAGGACAAGCCCATAAAGCACCGATTCATTATGTTCGCCGTCAAACCTTAAAAAATGCCGAGCGCTATATTATTCCTGAATTAAAAGAATACGAAGATAAGGTTTTAAAATCAAAAGGCGCGGCGCTTGCTTTAGAAAAGCAACTTTATGATGAATTATTTGATTTATTGCTGCCACATTTAGTCCAATTACAATTAGCCAGCTTGGCATTGTCTGAATTGGATGTGTTAGTTAACTTGGCAGAGCGAGCAGAAACCTTAAATTATGTTGCACCACAATTTAGCGATGAAATTGGCGTAAAAATTGAAAATGGTCGCCATCCTGTGGTGGAACAAGTCTTAAAAGACCCCTTTATTGCTAACCCTGTTAATCTCAATCAGCAGCGTCATTTACTGATTATTACTGGCCCCAATATGGGCGGTAAAAGTACCTATATGCGTCAAACGGCTTTAATTACGTTAATGGCGTATATAGGCAGTTTTGTGCCGGCTGATAGTGCGGTTATCGGGCAAATTGATCGTATTTTCACTCGAATTGGCGCCTCTGATGATTTAACTTCCGGTCGTTCTACATTTATGGTGGAAATGACAGAAATGGCGAACATTCTTCATCAAGCCACTTCACAAAGTTTGGTTCTGATTGATGAAATTGGACGAGGTACGTCTACTTATGATGGGCTTTCTTTAGCTTGGGCTTGTGCCGAATGGTTAGCAAAGAAAACCCGTTCACTTACATTATTTGCGACCCATTATTTTGAACTCACCGCACTGCCAGAACAAATTGAAGGTATTGCTAATATTCATTTAGATGCATTAGAACATAACAATACCATCGCCTTTATGCATGCGGTTCAAGACGGTGCAGCAAGTAAAAGTTATGGTCTTGCTGTTGCAGCGCTGGCTGGTGTGCCTCAATCCGTGATTAAACTGGCGAAGCAAAAATTACATCAGTTAGAAAAATTGTCGGCACAAAATGGTGATCAACAAATTCAACATTTAAGAGCGTTAAATAAACATCAAGGTGAATTGGCTTTTGAAGCGGAACCGGATGCTTTACGTGAAGCCATTGAGCAGCTTGATCCAGATGAATTAAGTCCAAAACAAGCCTTAGCTTATTTGTATCAATTGAAGAAAATGCTGTAAGAAATAAAAAAAGAGCGGTCAAAAAATTCATTGTTTTTTATGACCGCTCTTTTATTTTCACTAATTTCTTAAAATCTCATAGATTTCAGAATCTTTTCTATCAAGATAATGGATAGATTGGATTTTACGAATGGTGCGTGATTTACCACGAATTAATAAGGTTTCTGTGGTTGCCAAGTTGCCACGGCGAGAAATTCCTTTGAGTAATTCACCGTGCGTAATTCCCGTTGCGGCAAAAACAAGGTTATCATCACGTACTAAATCCTCTAATTTTAAGATTTCATTGACCTTCACACCTAAGGCTTCACAACGTTGAACTTCTTTTGCGGCAATTTTACGGTTTTCTTCTTTATCGCCTTTCACTTCATTACGTGGAATAAGGCGAGCTTGCATATCCCCACCTAATGCGCGAATTGCAGCGGCAGCTGCCACACCTTCAGGTGCACCACCAATGCCATAAACCATATCCACTTCAGCATCCGGTAAGCAACATAAAACCGAAGCAGCAACATCACCATCTGGAATAGCCATCACACGAATACCAAGATTATGCATTTGCTTAATCACTTCATCATGACGTGGTTTAGCGAGCACCATCACGGTTAAATCCGATAAGGATTTACCTAAACGAGAAGCCACACGGCGAAGATTTTGTTCAATAGGTAAACTTAAATCAATCATGCCTTTCACTTCAGGACCAACAACCAATTTTTCCATATACATATCTGGCGCTTTTAAGAAGGTTCGTTTACCGCCAGCAGCCAATACTGAAATCGCATTTGATTGGCCCATTGCTGTCATTCTTGTGCCATCAATTGGATCAACCGCAATAGAAACGAGTTCACCATTACCTGACCCTACTTTTTCGCCAATATAAAGCATTGGGGCTTCGTCAATTTCCCCTTCACCAATCACAATTTCACCGTCCATATGGATTAAATTCAGCATATAACGCATGGCTTTGACTGCCGCCTCATCTGCCGCATTTTTATTACCACGTCCAAGCCAAGTATAAGCCGCTAATGCAGCTGCTTCGGTTACTCTTGAAAATTCAATAGCTAATGCACGATTCATTTTTTTCTCCCAATGCAAAAAGTCTCGTTATTTTATCATTAAGCAAACGTTTGCATAATAAATTTTGACAAGAGGCTTTTAAAAATAGGATTAAGTGGGTAGAATAAAGCCGTTTCGGACTTATTTTAAAAAAGGAAATCACTATGTCTTTAGAAATTTTAGATCAGCTTGAAGAAAAAATTAGACAAGCAGTAGAAACCATTCAATTACTTCAACTTGAAGTGGAAGAATTAAAAGAACAAAAAAATCAATCTCAACAAGCGGTAGAAGCGTTGCAACATGAAAACGAGCAACTTAGAAATGAACACCGCAACTGGCAAGAACACATTCGTTCATTGTTGGGTAAATTTGACAACGTATAATGACTATAAAGGCTTAGAAAATCTAAGCCTTTTTTCTTATTAGGAAACAATATGAATATTTGCGTGATTTCAGGCAGCACATTAGGCAGCGCTGAATATGTGGCGGAGCATTTAGAAGAGGTGTTAAAAACACAAGATTTTTCTACCGCACTTTTCCACGGACCAGAACTTGATGATGTGATTGATGAAAATATTTGGTTGATTGTCACTTCAACACATGGTGCTGGTGAATTACCTGATAATTTGAAACCACTCTTTGAACAAATTGCGGCATCA
Organism: Haemophilus sp. HMSC066D02; assembly: GCF_001810545.1. Taxonomy (NCBI): domain Bacteria; kingdom Pseudomonadati; phylum Pseudomonadota; class Gammaproteobacteria; order Pasteurellales; family Pasteurellaceae; genus Haemophilus; species Haemophilus sp. HMSC066D02. The sequence goes on from NZ_KV801828.1 coordinate 22,166, forward strand.
GATAAAGATTTATCTTCCCTCCGCTTTGCCGTTGTAGGCTTAGGTAATTCAGATTACGATACATTCTGTCATGCCGTGAATAAAGTCGAAACACAATTAAGTGAAAAAAGTGCGGTCAAAATTTGTGAGAGTTTAAAAATTGATGTCTTACATATTAATGATCAAGAGCAATTTGCTGAAGATTGGCTACCACAATTTATTCATGCACTTTAGTCATAATAAAGCGATAATTTGAGTTATCGCTTTTTCTTTATCCATTATCCAAAAAAATTACCTGTGTATAACTTTGATAAAACCTGTCAAAAACTTGTTCTTTTCCACTGAGTAAATATGATGATTGTCTTAGCTGTGGATAAAATTAAAGGTTATCCACAAGAAAAAGCCTCCAAACTGATGACATTTCAACATAGTCTAAAATGATCTAACTTCTTCATTTAAAAAAGGAAAAGGATCTTATTAACAAGGTAAAAGGATCATAATAGTAACAATAATAAGATCTTTATATATAAATAGATCTTATCTTTATTACCTCTCAATCTTCTCTCATCACAGATTGAATTCTTACTTTCAAGCACACGTAATTTTCAGTAGAATAGCGCCTATTTTTAGATCGAAGATCAAATTGAAGACGAAGAGAGAGATATGTTTTACACCGAAAATTATGATGTGATCGTTGTTGGTGGCGGTCATGCCGGTACAGAAGCCGCATTGGCACCAGCACGTATGGGATTAAAAACCCTGTTATTGACACATAATGTTGATACCCTTGGACAAATGTCATGTAACCCTGCTATTGGTGGTATTGGTAAAGGCCATTTAGTGAAAGAAGTGGATGCGATGGGCGGCTTAATGGCGCATGCTGCAGATAAGGCGGGTATTCAATTTCGTACTTTAAACAGCAGTAAAGGGCCTGCTGTACGTGCAACTCGTGCTCAAGCTGACCGCGTGTTATATCGCCAAGCCGTACGTATCGCACTTGAAAACCAACCAAATTTAGATATTTTCCAACAAGAAGTAACCGATATTTTAATTGAACAAGATCGCATTTGTGGTGTGGAAACCAAAATGGGGCTTAAATTCTGTGCTAAATCGGTCATTTTAACAGCCGGTACTTTCTTAGCGGGTAAGATCCATATTGGTTTAGAACATTATGAAGGTGGTCGAGCTGGTGATCCGGCATCTGTTACACTTTCTCATCGTTTACGTGATCTGAATTTACGTGTTGATCGTTTAAAAACGGGTACGCCACCGCGTATTGATGCACGCACGATCAATTTTGATATATTGGCTAAACAACATGGTGATGCTGTATTACCTGTATTTTCTTTTATGGGATCGGTATCTGATCACCCTCAACAAATTCCTTGTTATATCACCCATACCAATGAACAAACCCATGAAGTGATCCGTAATAACTTGGATCGCAGTCCAATGTATACTGGAGTGATTGAAGGGATCGGTCCACGTTATTGTCCATCCATTGAAGATAAAGTGATGCGTTTTGCGGATCGTAATTCACATCAAATTTATTTGGAACCGGAAGGCTTAACCAGTAATGAAGTGTATCCAAACGGGATTTCTACCAGTTTACCGTTTGACGTGCAAATGGGCATTGTGAATTCTATGAAAGGTTTGGAAAAAGCGCGCATCATTAAACCAGGTTATGCCATTGAATATGATTATTTTGATCCACGTGACTTAAAACCAACGTTAGAAACTAAATCGATTTCGGGTTTATTCTTTGCGGGTCAAATTAACGGTACAACGGGTTATGAAGAAGCGGCGGCACAAGGCTTATTGGCGGGGATTAACGCAGGTCTTTACGTACAAGATAAAGAGGCATGGTATCCACGTCGCGATCAATCTTATACAGGTGTATTAGTGGATGATCTTTGCACGCTTGGCACCAAAGAACCGTATCGCGTATTTACTTCTCGTGCTGAATACCGTTTGTTATTACGTGAAGACAATGCAGACATTCGTTTAACGCCAATTGCCCATAAATTAGGTTTGATTGATGAGGCTCGTTGGGCGCGCTTTAATCAAAAAATGGAAAATATTGAACAGGAACGCCAACGCTTACGCAGTATTTGGTTGCATCCACGTTCTGAATATTTAGAAGAAGCGAATAAAGTACTTGGAAGCCCACTTGTGCGTGAAGCCAATGGTGAAGATTTATTACGCCGTCCGGAAATGACTTACGATATTTTGACTTCTTTAACGCCATACAAACCGGCAATGGAAGATCGAGAAGCCGTAGAACAAGTAGAAATTGCTATTAAGTATCAAGGCTATATTGAGCATCAACAAGAAGAAATTGAAAAACAAAAACGCCATGAAAATACAGCTATTCCGGCTAACTTTGATTACAGCAAAGTGTCTGGTTTATCTAATGAAGTACGCGCGAAGTTGGAACAGCATCGTCCGGTTTCCATTGGTCAAGCAAGCCGAATTTCAGGCGTTACTCCTGCAGCAATTTCAATTATTCTGGTTAATTTGAAAAAACAAGGCATGCTAAAACGTGGGGAATAAACTTCTCAGGTATTGAAAGCAAAAGTGCGGTGAATTTTCATCGCACTTTTTTATATTACAAATTAAAAAGATGTATTGGTAGGCTAAATTTTTGCTGAAATAAAAACACTAAGGATTTTAACCGCACTTTCAAGTAGAATGGCAACAAATAGATAAAATAGATAGAAAAATGAAAGCAAAACTCGAAAATTTACTGGCTCAAGCAGAAATTCAATTAACCGATCTGCAAAAAGATCAGCTGATTAAGTTGGTACAATTACTCAATAAATGGAACAAGGCTTATAATTTAACCTCTGTACGTGATCCACAAGAAATGTTAGTGAAACATATCTTGGATAGTATTGTTGTTAGTCCTTATTTACAAGGGGATCGTTTTATAGATGTTGGAACGGGTCCAGGCTTGCCAGGCCTGCCTTTAGCCATTATTAACCCTACCAAGCAATTTGTCTTGTTAGATAGTTTAGGTAAGCGTATTAGCTTCATTCGAAATGCAGTACGTGAGTTAGGACTAACAAATGTAGAACCCGTTCTTAGCCGTGTCGAAGAATACCAACCTGAACAAAAATTCGACGGTGTATTAAGTCGTGCATTTGCTTCGTTAAAAGATATGACAGATTGGTGCCATCATTTGCCAAAAGAAAATGGGTATTTTTATGCCTTAAAAGGCATTTATCACGAAGATGAAGTTCAAGAACTAGACAAAAAATTCGAAGTAAAAGACGTGATAACTTTACATGTACCAGAGCTTATAGGTGAGCGACATTTAATCGTTTTACGATAAAACACACTTTTTTTATGACTATTTTGTTAATTATTTTTTAAAAGTGTGATTTGTTTAACATTTTTTAGTGGTTTAAAAGTTGAAACTCTTTGTAGCACGGGTATAATTAGATAGTTTTTGTATTTTAAAAAAATAAGATAATGTCTAAGGTTTTAACACAGGCTAAAAATCGATATCAAAAGGCGATAATCATTGAGTCGGTTTGTCTTGTTGTTTTGGGATTATTCCTTGCAATTTGGCAAGGTGAAAGAGTGGTAGATTTTAGTTTAGGATTTATCAGTGCTTTTGTACCATTTTGTGCTTTTGCTTATATTGTTTTTTTTCGCAAACAAGATTTTTCAACAAAATTAACGGCATTTTATCGTGGTGAAGCGTTAAAGTTTATTCTAACGATTGTGCTTGTGGGTATGTCCTTTAAATGGCTTGCTATCTCGCATTTTATTTTGTTTTTTGTTGGTTTTTTTACAGCATTAGCGTTGAATAATTTTATTCCGTTTTTGTTAAATAGATCTTAATTTTTTTCTACAAAGGGTTGACTATGTCTGGACAAACAACTTCCGAATATATTAGTCACCACTTGTCTTTCTTGAAGACAGGTGATGGTTTCTGGAACGTTCACTTCGATACGCTTTTTTTCTCAATTGTATCGGCAGTGATTTTCTTGTTTATCTTTTCTCGTGTTGCAAAAAATGCCACTACAGGCGTACCAGGCAAAATGCAATGTTTGGTTGAAATTGTTGTAGGTTGGGTTGATGGCATTGTGAAAGAAAACTTTCATGGTCCGCGTAATGTGGTCGCACCAATTGCTTTAACCATTTTCTGCTGGGTATTTATTATGAATGCTATTGACTTAATCCCAGTTGATTTTCTTCCTCAATTTGCCGGTCTTTTTGGTATTCATTATTTAAGAGCAGTACCAACAGCAGATATTAGTGCAACATTAGGTATGTCAATCTGTGTATTCTTCCTTATTCTTTTCTATACAATTAAATCAAAAGGTTTTGGTGGTTTAGTTAAAGAATATACACTCCACCCTTTTAATCATTGGGCGTTTATTCCTGTAAACTTTATTCTTGAAACAGTAACTTTATTAGCTAAACCTATTTCTCTTGCTTTCCGTCTTTTCGGTAATATGTATGCAGGGGAATTAATCTTTATTCTTATCGCTGTGATGTACTCTGCAAATGTGGCCATTGCAGCATTGGGAATCCCATTACACCTAGCTTGGGCTATTTTCCATATTTTGGTTATTACGTTACAAGCATTCATCTTTATGATGTTAACGGTGGTTTATTTAAGTATTGCTTATAACAAAGCAGAACATTAATTTTTTATTAACCGGCTCTAGGGCTAAACTTAACTTCTATCTATTGGAGAACATTATGGAAACTGTAATTACAGCGACAATCATTGGTGCATCAATTCTTCTTGCATTTGCTGCATTAGGTACTGCAATCGGCTTTGCGATCTTAGGTGGTAAATTCTTAGAATCATCTGCTCGCCAACCTGAATTAGCATCTAGCCTACAAACTAAAATGTTTATCGTGGCTGGTCTTTTGGATGCGATTGCAATGATTGCTGTTGGTATTTCATTACTTTTCATTTTCGCAAACCCATTCATCGGTTTATTACAATAATCACCTTATTTGCTTATCAACGTAAAACAAGCATAGTAAGGAGGACGTTGTGAATTTAAATGCAACATTGATTGGTCAACTTATTGCGTTCGCACTTTTCGTGTGGTTCTGCATGAAGTTTGTTTGGCCACCAATTATTAATGCGATTGAAACACGTCAAAGCCAAATTGCGAACGCGTTAGCGTCAGCTGAAGCAGCGAAAAAAGAGCAAGCAGATACTAAAAATCTTGTTGAACAAGAACTTTTATCTGCCAAAGTACAAGCTCAAGAAATTTTAGATGCTGCGAATAAACGTCGCAATGAAGTGTTAGACGAAGTGAAGGCAGAAGCTGAAGAACTAAAAGCAAAAATTATTGCTCAAGGTTATGCTGAAGTAGAAGCAGAACGTAAACGTGTTCAAGAAGAATTACGTGTTAAAGTGGCTTCATTAGCAGTAGCGGGTGCTGAGAAAATTGTGGGTCGTTCTATTGATGAAGCGGCAAACAATGACATTATTGATAAATTAGTTGCAGAGTTATAAGAGGCTTAGCTTATGTCAGAATTAACTACAATAGCTCGCCCTTATGCAAAAGCTGCATTCGACTTTGCCATTGAACAAAGTGCGGTTGAAAAATGGACTGAAATGTTAGGTTTTGCTGCAGCTGTAGCTGAAGATGAAACGGTAAAAGCTTACTTAAGTAGTTCTCTTTCTGCACAGAAATTAGCTGATACAGTAATTTCTATTTGTGGCGAACAATTGGATCAATATGGGCAAAATCTTATTCGGTTAATGGCTGAAAATAAGCGTTTGAGTGCGATTCCTACCGTGTTTGAAGAATTTAAACATTATGTGGAAGAACACCAAGCTATTGCAGAAGTTGAAGTAACTTCAGCACAACCATTGAATGCAACACAAATCGAAAAAATTGCAGCTGCAATGGAAAAAAGATTAGCTCGCAAAGTGAAATTAAATTGCAATGTAGATAGCTCACTGATTGCCGGTGTAGTGATTCGTACAGAAGATTTTGTGATTGACGGAAGTAGTCGTGGACAACTTGCTCGTCTCGCAAATGAGTTGCAATTATAAGAGGAATACAAGATGCAACTAAATTCAACTGAAATTAGTGAATTGATTAAAAAACGCATCGCTCAATTTGACGTGGTGAGCGAAGCCCGTAATACAGGGACTATTGTTTCTGTAAGCGACGGGATTATTCGTATTCATGGCTTAAGCGATGTGATGCAAGGCGAAATGATCGCCTTACCGGGCAACCGTTACGCAATGGCACTTAACCTTGAACGTGATTCTGTTGGTGCAGTAGTAATGGGTCCTTACGCAGATTTAGCGGAAGGTATGGAAGTACAATGTACTGGCCGTATTCTTGAAGTACCAGTTGGCCGTGGTTTATTAGGTCGTGTGGTAAATACGCTTGGTCAACCAATCGATGGTAAAGGTGAAATTGAAAACGATGGTTTCTCTCCTGTTGAAGTCATTGCACCAGGTGTTATCGATCGTAAATCGGTTGATCAGCCTGTACAAACCGGTTATAAAGCGGTTGACTCCATGGTTCCAATCGGTCGTGGTCAACGTGAGTTAATCATTGGTGACCGTCAAACTGGTAAAACAGCATTAGCAATCGACGCAATTATTAACCAACGTGATTCAGGTATTAAATGTATCTATGTAGCGATCGGTCAAAAAGCGTCGACTATTGCAAACGTAGTGCGTAAATTAGAAGAGCACGGTGCGCTTGAAAACACAATCGTTGTTGCAGCATCAGCATCTGAATCAGCTGCGTTACAATATTTAGCACCTTACGCTGGTTGTGCAATGGGTGAATATTTCCGTGATCGCGGTGAAGATGCGTTAATCGTTTACGATGACTTATCAAAACAAGCCGTTGCTTATCGTCAAATTTCATTATTATTACGTCGTCCACCAGGTCGTGAAGCCTATCCAGGTGACGTATTCTATCTACACTCACGTTTACTTGAACGTGCAGCGCGTGTAAATGAAGAATACGTAGAAAAATTCACTCAAGGTGCAGTAAAAGGAAAAACAGGTTCTTTAACCGCTCTTCCAATTATTGAAACTCAAGCAGGTGACGTTTCAGCATTCGTTCCAACCAACGTAATTTCGATTACCGATGGTCAGATTTTCTTAGAATCTAACTTATTTAACTCTGGTATTCGTCCAGCGGTAAACCCTGGTATTTCGGTATCTCGTGTGGGTGGTTCTGCACAAACTAAAGTAGTGAAAAAATTAGCTGGTGGTATCCGTACCGCATTAGCTCAATATCGTGAATTAGCGGCGTTTGCTCAGTTCGCATCTGACCTTGATGATGCTACCCGCAAACAACTTTCTCACGGTGAAAAAGTCACTGAATTATTGAAACAAAAACAATATGTACCGCTTAGCGTAGCAGAGCAATCTGTGTTGCTTTTCGCGGTTGAGTTTGGCTATTTAGAAGATGTGGAATTGCAAAAAATTGCAAGTTTTGAAGCTGCACTTTTAGATTACGCTCGCCGTAACCACAGCGAGTTTATGGCTGAATTGACCAAAACCGGTAATTACAATGATGAAGTTAAAGCATCATTGAAATCGATTTTGGATAACTTTAAAGCCAACAGCGCGTGGTAAAAGTAACGGAGAAATAAGATGGCAGGTGCAAAAGAGATAAAAACCAAAATTGCCAGTGTACAAAGTACACAAAAAATTACAAAGGCAATGGAAATGGTGGCGACCTCGAAAATGCGTAAAACGCAGGATCGTATGTCGGCTTCTCGTCCGTATTCTGAAACAATACGAAATGTTATCAGCCACGTCTCTAAAGCAAGTGTTGGTTATAAACACCCATTTTTAATTCAACGCGAAGTAAAAAAAGTCGGGATCTTAGTGGTCTCGACTGACCGCGGAATGTGTGGTGGTTTGAACATTAACTTGTTTAAAACCGTCATGACAGAAATCAAACAATGGAAAGATAAAGGTGTTAATGTTGAATTGGGTTTAATTGGCTCGAAAGGCATTAGTTTCTTCCGTTCATTAGGATTACCTGTTCGTGCACAACTTTCCGGTTTGGGTGATAATCCGACAATGGAAGATTTAATTGGTGTTGCAAACGGTATGTTTGGTAGCTATAAAGACGAAGAAGTAGACGCAGTTTATATTGCCTACAATAAATTCGTTAATACAATGGCGCAAAAACCTGTTTATCAACAATTAATACCATTACCGGCATTAGAAACCGATAATTTAGAGCAAAGACAAAGCACTTGGGATTACCTTTACGAGCCAGAGCCAAAAGTCTTATTAGACAGTTTGCTTACTCGTTATTTGGAATCACAAGTGTATCAATCTGTGGTAGATAACCTTGCTTCCGAGCAAGCTGCTAGAATGGTAGCAATGAAAGCGGCAACTGATAATGCAGGTAATTTAATCAATGACTTGCGATTAGTTTACAATAAAGCCCGTCAAGCAAGTATTACAAATGAATTAAACGAAATCGTCGCCGGCGCGGCAGCGATTTAATGAAAGAGGAACGGTAATGTCAGCAGGAAAAATTGTACAAATCATCGGTGCGGTGATTGACGTTGAATTCCCACAAGATGCAGTACCAAAAGTTTACGATGCATTAAAAGTTGAATCAGGTTTAACCCTTGAAGTTCAACAACAATTAGGTGGCGGTGTAGTTCGCTGTATCGCATTAGGTACATCTGACGGCTTAAAACGTGGCTTAAAAGTAGAAAATACGGGTAACCCGATTCAAGTTCCAGTAGGGACTAAAACTTTAGGCCGTATTATGAACGTATTGGGTGAACCAATCGATGAGCAAGGTGAAATTGGCGCGGAAGAAAATTGGGCTATCCATCGTCCAGCACCAAGCTATGAAGAACAATCTAACAGTACGGAATTATTAGAAACCGGTATCAAAGTTATCGACTTAATTTGTCCATTCGCAAAAGGTGGTAAAGTGGGTCTATTCGGTGGTGCAGGTGTAGGTAAAACCGTTAACATGATGGAATTAATCCGTAATATTGCGATTGAGCACTCAGGTTACTCTGTATTTGCGGGTGTAGGTGAGCGTACTCGTGAAGGTAACGACTTCTATCATGAAATGAAAGATTCTAACGTATTGGATAAAGTATCATTAGTTTACGGGCAAATGAATGAGCCACCAGGTAACCGTTTACGTGTTGCGTTAACCGGTTTAACTATGGCTGAAAAATTCCGTGATGAAGGTCGTGATGTATTATTCTTCGTAGATAATATCTATCGTTATACTCTTGCTGGTACTGAAGTATCTGCGTTATTAGGTCGTATGCCATCTGCGGTAGGTTACCAACCGACATTAGCAGAAGAAATGGGTGTGTTACAAGAACGTATCACTTCAACCAAAACAGGTTCTATCACCTCTGTACAAGCGGTATACGTACCTGCGGATGACTTAACCGACCCATCTCCGGCAACAACCTTTGCGCACTTAGACTCAACAGTTGTATTAAGTCGTCAAATTGCGTCTTTAGGTATTTATCCTGCGGTTGATCCATTAGATTCAACTTCACGCCAATTAGACCCACTCGTTGTTGGTCAAGAGCACTATGATGTAGCACGTGGCGTACAAGGTATCTTACAACGTTATAAAGAATTAAAAGATATTATCGCAATTCTTGGTATGGACGAGTTATCTGAAGATGACAAACTTGTGGTAGCACGTGCACGTAAAATTGAACGTTTCTTATCACAACCATTCTTCGTTGCTGAGGTATTTAACGGTACTCCAGGTAAATACGTTTCTTTAAAAGAAACTATCCGCGGCTTTAAAGGTATTTTAAACGGCGAATACGACCATATTCCAGAACAAGCGTTCTACATGGTCGGTACAATCGACGAAGCGCTAGAAAAAGCCAAAAATATGTAATCACTTCAAGTCATTTGAAGGAGAACAAAAATGGCGACATTTAACCTAATAATAGTCAGCGCAGAACGAAAAATCTTTGAAGGTGCTGTGAAACAAATCCAAGCAACAGGTGTGGAAGGTGAACTTGGTATTTTACCAAACCACACCCCTTTGATGACGGCGATTAAGCCAGGGATTGTTAAACTCACCCTTGAAGATGGCAATGAAGAAGTTATCTATGTTTCAGGTGGCTTTTTAGAAGTTCAACCTAAAGTAGTAACGGTACTTGCCGATGTTGCAATTCGCGGTAGCGAGTTAGATGCAGATCGTATTCGTGAAGCAAAACGTAAAGCGGAAGAAAATATTGTGAATCACGCTGTTGATGTGGATCATGATTTACTTGTAGCTAAACTTTCTAAAGAGTTGGCAAAACTTCGTGCTTACGAACTTACTGAAAGACTTGTTAAATCAAAACGATAAGTTTTTAATTTTTTAATAATAAAAAAGAGCGGTTATTTTGACCGCTCTTTTTGTTTTTCTATCGTAAGAAATATCGATACGCTTTACTTTCAGTTACATCTTCATAAACATAACCGAGTTCTGCTAAAGCTTGTTCAAATTCTGCGTTATCTTTTTCGCTTAATTGGAAAGCCGCAAGAATATTACCATAATCAGCTCCATGTGCACGATAATGGAATAATGAAATATTCCAACGTTTACCCAAAATTTCTAAGAATTTAAGTAAAGCGCCTTTTTGTTCTGGAAATTCAAAGCTATAAAGTCGTTCATGATGATTAGAAACTCGTCCACCCATTAAATAACGCACGTGAGTTTTCGCAATATCATCATCAGACATATCTTCTACATCAAAGCCGTTTTTCGTTAAATCAGCAATAATTTCCGATTTTTCAGCTTCATTAGCCGTGCGCACACCAACGAAAATACAGGCTTTTTGATTATCTGCATAACGATAACTGAATTCTGTTACTGCACGATTACCAATAACATGAGCAAATTTTAAGAAACTACCTGGTTGTTCAGGCATGGTTACAGCCAGTAAAGCTTCACGGTTTTCACCAATTTCACAACGTTCTGAAACATAACGCAATGTATGGAAGTTAAGGTTAGCACCAGATAAAATTGCTGCCATATTTTTACCTTCCAAATTGTTTTGTTTCACATATTTCTTCAAACCAGCTAATCCTAGGGCGCCAGAAGGTTCTGCGACAGCACGCACGTTTTCAAATAAATCTTTCATTGCTGCGCAAACTTCATCGCTGTCTACTAATACCATACCGTCTAAATATTTTTGGCATAAACGGAATGTTTCGTCACCAATACGTTTTACTGCTACGCCATCGGCAAATAAGCCAACATGTGATAAATCGGTAGGTCCACCTTTTTCTAAGGCTGCATTCAAACAAGCTGAATCTTTGGACTCGACACCAATGACTTTAATTTCCGGCATAAATTGTTTGAGCAAAATGGCTACGCCAGCGGCGAGACCACCGCCTCCGACTTGCACAAAGACATAATCTAAATCGGCAACTTGTTGCAACATTTCCATCGCCAATGTGCCTTGACCTGCGATAACCAATGGATGATCAAACGGCGGAATAAATGTCATATGCTTAGATTTTGAAAGCTCAATGGCTTTGGCTTTAGCCTCATCAAAATTGGCTCCGTGTAACAGCACTTCGCCACCAAAACCACGAACAGCATCCACTTTAATGCTCGGTGTATTTTGTGGCATCACAATTAATGCTTTTAAGCCGAGTTGTTTAGCGGATAAAGCAACACCTTGTGCATGGTTACCTGCAGAAGCGGCAATGACACCTGCTTGTTTTTGTTCATCAGAAAGGCTGGAAATCATTGCATAGGCACCACGTAGTTTAAAGCTATTTACTGGCTGGCGGTCTTCACGCTTAATCCAAATATTATTATGTAGGCGATCAGACAATTTGCCCATTTTTTGTAGTGGCGTTACGGTAGCGGCTTCATATACTCTGGAGCCAAGTTTGACAATCGCGTTAATGTAATCCGATTGAGAGGGTTGAGGATTGGTGAGTAGGTTTTTCATGGTATTTGTTGTTTATGATGAAGTGCGGGTAATTTTTTCTTTGTTTTATTTCTCCCTCTCATAAAAGAGAGGGAGAATCAGACACTATTTTAAAAGTGTTTTATCACGAACGGCACCTTTATCCGCAGAAGTGGCAAAGTGGCCAAACACTTTTAAAGCGAAGGACACTTCACGTTCACGGTGAGCTGGTTGCCAGCCTTTGGCATCTTGCTCGGTACGGCGTTTTGCTAATTCTTCATCGCTGACTTTGAGATTAATCGCGCGATTTGGAATATCGATTTCGATAATATCGTCATCATGTACTAAGCCGATCGCACCGCCAGAAGCTGCTTCAGGAGAAGCGTGACCAATAGATAAACCAGATGTACCGCCAGAGAAACGACCATCTGTTAATAAAGCACATTTTTTACCTAAGCCCATGGATTTTAAGTAGCTGGTTGGATACAACATTTCTTGCATGCCAGGGCCGCCTTTTGGACCTTCGTAGCGGATGACTACCACATGGCCTTCTTTCACTTTGCCACCTAAAATACCAGCTACTGCATCTTCTTGGCTTTCAAATACGATTGCACGGCCAGTGAATTTCCAGATAGATTCATCCACACCCGCAGTTTTTACGATACAACCATCTTTAGCGATGTTACCGAACAATACGGCTAAGCCGCCTTCTTGAGAAATCGCATTTTCTTTATTACGAATACAACCGCCTACACGGTCATCATCTACGCTATTCCAACGGCAATCTTGCGAGAAGGCTTGCGTGGTGCGAATACCTGCCGGACCTGCACGGAAGAATTTATGTAGTTCTTCATCTTTATTACGAATGATATCGTATTGATTTAATTGCTCTTCTAAAGTCATACCTAACACAGTTTTGGTGTTACGGTGGATTAATCCTGCGCGATCTAATTCACCTAATAAGCCCATAATGCCACCTGCACGGTGTACATCTTCCATGTGGTATTTATTGGTGTTTGGTGCGATTTTGCTTAAGCAAGGCACAACGCGTGATAAGCGGTCAATATCCGACATTTTGAAGTCTACACCAGCTTCTTGAGCAGCCGCTAATAAGTGTAAAACGGTATTACTTGAACCACCCATCGCAATATCTAAACTCATTGCATTTTCAAAGGCTTCAAAGGTGCCGATTGAACGTGGTAATACGCTTTCATCGTCTTGCTCGTAATAGCGTTTACAAAGCTCAACAATTTGACGACCTGCTTGTAAGAATAATTCTTTACGGTCAGCATGGGTCGCCAACATCGAGCCATTGCCTGGTAAAGATAAACCTAAGGCTTCGGTTAAGCAGTTCATTGAGTTAGCAGTGAACATCCCTGAGCAAGAACCACAGGTTGGACAAGCGCTGCGCTCAATGGCATCAACATCTTTATCGCTGACATTCACGTCAGCGCTTTGGATCATGGCATCAATTAAGTCTAATTTGATGAGCTGGTCGGAAAGTTTGGTTTTACCCGCTTCCATCGGACCACCTGAAACGAAGATGGTTGGAATGTTTAAACGCATTGCGGCCATCAACATTCCTGGGGTGATTTTGTCACAGTTGGAAATACACACCATTGCATCTGCACAATGAGCATTAACCATATATTCTACGCTGTCTGCGATTAAATCACGGCTTGGTAAGGAATAAAGCATCCCGCCGTGGCCCATCGCGATACCGTCATCTACTGCGATAGTATTGAATTCTTTTGCTACGCCACCAGCTTTTTCAATTTCAGCGGCAACCAGCTGACCCATATCTTTTAAATGAACATGCCCTGGTACGAATTGGGTGAATGAGTTCACCACCGCAATAATCGGTTTACCAAAGTCATTTTCTTTCATCCCTGTTGCACGCCATAAGGCACGTGCACCTGCCATATTACGACCTTGAGTACTGGTCGCTGAACGTAGTTTTGGCATAAATAATCTCTCCAAGTAAATTTTTAGGGTTCGTTGAATTATTCGATATAATTAAGTTTATAAATACAATTATTTAGATAAAGAATCTACAGCTTGAAATGGTAATGTAATAATTGCTAATGGAATCATAAGAATAGCAACACCTCCCCAAACTAAAGCCATTGAAGCTCCATCTGAGGTTCCTTCATAATCAAAACTTGTTGATTTTTTATATTCAATAAAATTTGTTTTTAATGGTTTAGATAGCTTTCCTTTAATTAATATCTCATCTTTATTCTGAAGTTTTACAAGCTCACCATGACTTATTTCAAAAAGTAAGTCAGGATTTCCCTCAGATGATTTGTAAACATCACGTTTATTAAATAAACTTTCTATCTCTTTTTTAGCCAATTTTTTGCTATCAAGTTCAATAAATATCAATGCCTTAATTTTGTTATCTTCACTATTTTTTTCAATACGATCTATGCGTGCTTCTTTAAAAGCTTTCATATCTTTAGAATTTAAAAAATTAATGAAATTTTGCACATCTTCTGATTTAGAAGAAGAGAACTGATAGCTATTTAAATCTCCTACAGCATAAATATTATTATTTGCAATAAAAAAGGCTTGAATCACCTCTGTTTGCTTAGATATTTCTTTTTCTTGTATTGTTGTACATCCAAATACAAATAAAATAGAAATGACAAGTAAGATAAATTTTTTCATTATTTTATTTCTATAACATTCGGCAATTTTGCTAACTGATTCACCAACAGATCAAAAGTGCGGTCAGATTTTACAGTGATTTTTAACCGCACTTGAGTATCTACCAATGCCATATCCATATTAGTCACAGTGAAGCCACGTAAACGAATAACGCGTAATACACGTTCTAAAACCTCTGGGCGATGTTGAGCGATCAAGTCAAAAGTATATTGGTTCATCTTAAATTTCCTCCAGCATGTCCGTGTTGCATGCACCTGGTGGCACTAATGGCCATACACATTCTTCAGGTGGAATGCATACTTGCAATAAATAGGCAGTTTCACTATTTAATAAACGATTAAGTGCCGCATCTACATCATCAGCGCGCTCAATGCGTTCAGCTGGAATATCAAAGGCTTTCGCCAACATCACGAAATCAGGGTTATCTTCTAGAATGGTTTCAGAGCGGCGTTTGTTCCAGAAAAGGTCTTGCCATTGACGTACCATACCAAGACGTTGGTTATCTAACAGCAAAATTTTTACAGGCAATTTGCCGCGTTTGATTGAACCTAATTCTTGGATGTTCATCATCAATGAACCATCGCCTGTCACCAAAATCACTTCATCATGAGGGCGTGCTTTTTTCGCGCCCACCGCTGCAGGTAAACCAAATCCCATGGTGCCGAACCCCGCGGAGGTAATATAGTTTTCTGGTGCGAAATGACGCATATGTTGCGCAGACCACATTTGATGTTGGCCCACATCGGTACAAATCACCGCATTTTGAGGTTTACGCTGAGAAAGCGTGTTGAGTAATGACCAAGAGTCAATTGGTCGGTTACCAGCATTGTCGATGTAAGTGAAATCGAGTTTGGCTTTCAGCGCTTGAATATGTGCACGCCAATCATCAATCGCAAGTGGGATGCTTAAAGCCTCTAAGGCTTGAATTAAATCACCCTGAAGGGCAACATTTGCCACACGAAGTTTATTGATTTCTGCTGCATCAATATCACAATGGATCACTTTCGCGTGTGGTGCAAAACTATCTAATTTACCCGTTACACGGTCATCAAAACGCGCACCGCATACTAACAATAAATCACATTCTTGTACGGCAACATTTGCAGCTCTTGTGCCGTGCATACCAATCATGCCCATATAAACGGGATCGGTTGGGTCAATTGAGCCTAAACCTTTCAATGTTGAAACAGATGGCATTTGGGTGATTTGTAGGAATTTTTTGATCGCTTGTGTAGCTTTCGCCATGCCTACACCACCACCCACATAAAGCACAGGTTTTTTCGCTTGCGCCAATAATGCTTTTGCTTCCGCTAATTTTAATTCTGAAAGTGCGGTTGGTTTTACGGTTGGTTTTACAATGGGTTTGATGTGTTCTGGTACATCGCCAACTTGGATGTTACGAGGGACATCGATGAGAACAGGGCCTGGTCTGCCACTTTGTGCAATTTGGAAAGCAGAGGCAATAATTTCGGGGAGTTCTTCGATGGATTGCACAATGTAGCTGTGCTTGGTGCAAGCAAGAGATAAACCTAAAACATCAGCTTCTTGGAAAGCATCCGTACCGATAAGGGGAGCAGCTACTTGGCCAGTAAATGCTACGAGAGGCACAGAATCAGCAAAGGCATCACCTAAACCTGTAATTAAATTGGTTGCACCTGGGCCTGACGTTGCGACACATACGCCGACTTTGCCTGTAGAGCGTGCATAACCAATTGCGGCCATTGCGGCACCTTGTTCGTTACGACAAAGGAGATGGTCAAGACCTGAGTCATAGATGGCATCATAGGTTGGCATGATTGCCCCGCCTGGGTAGCCGAAAAGATCGGTTACACCGTGCGCTTTTAAACATTCAATAATGAGTTGTGCGCCTGTCATGTTGCTTCCCGTTTTTATGATAATTAAATAATTTTATGACTATTGAAGTTCAGCATTGTAGCGGAATTTTTCGCCTTTGGTTAGGTTTTCGCGAAAAAACAAACGAAAAAAACACGATAACTAAGATTATCGTGTTTTTGAATGAAAAGTGCGGTCAGAAAACGTAATGTTTTCTACGCACAAAATTAGAAGCCTGCTTGTTTTTCTAATTGTTCAACAAGCGCATCGTCTAAGCCTAATGCTTTTGCTAAGTCTGCTAAGAAAATGATTTCTTTGCGAGATAAATCTTTGCTTACTAAACGAGCGGCTAAGTACACATTACTTGCAAGTGCAGTATCGTTACCTACAAGACGTGCAATTTCATTGATAGAAATTGGATTTTGGATTTCTTGTTCAAGCCATTGCGCTAATTCAGGGTTGTTACCTGCTTCGTTTGCAATAGTTTGTTTTTCATCTTCAGTAATTTCACCGTCTGCTGCCGCTGCGGCGATCATGGTGCGTAAAATTAATTCGCCTGCATCGACATGGCTTGATGAATTTAGTACATCAAATGCATTTTCTGAGATGTTTGGTTGGCTGTTTTGTTGGGATTTTTGATAGTTTTGGTAAGCTTGATAAGCAAGGTTACCTAAAACGGCAAGTGAGCCTAATTTTGCTAAGCTTGCACCACCGCTACGGCCTAAAATCATGGATAAAATACCACCTAAGGCTGCACCACCGCCTACTTTGGTGAGAGAGTCGATAGTTTGGTTGCCTGTTTCAAGTTTGCTTGCAGAGTTTTTAGCCACATCTAAAACTTGATTTAAAATGCTGTTGAGATCCATAAATGTTTCCTTTTGGTTATTAATAGAGATTAAATTCCGCCTTTAGACAGTGATATTAAAAAAAAATTCATTATTTTTAACCGCACTTTAAATCAAATTCTTGACTAGGTTTTAGAATTCATTATATTGAAACCTTTCTTCATTCAAAAGGAACTTAATATGACGCAGTCAAACGCAAAGCGTGAGACCTTTTCTGGTCGGAATGCATTTATTATGGCAGCGATTGGATCCGCTGTTGGCTTAGGAAACATCTGGCGTTTCCCTTACACCACTTATGAAAACGGTGGCGGTGCATTTATTATCCCTTACCTTATTGCACTTTTAACCGCTGGTATTCCATTGCTTTTCTTAGATTACGCAATCGGTCATCGCCATCGTGGTGGTGCACCGCTTTCTTATCGTCGCTTTAACCCACACTTTGAAGTGTTTGGTTGGTGGCAAGTAATGGTGAATGTCATCATCGGTCTTTACTACGCGGTAGTATTAGGTTGGGCGGCAAGCTATACCTATTTCTCACTTAATTCTGCTTGGGGCGACCAACCGATTGATTTCTTCCTACATGAATTCTTAAAAATGGGTGATATCAGTAACGGCGTGAGCTTCGAGTTTGTAGGCATGGTAACTGGCCCATTAATTGCTGTATGGTTAGTGGCATTAGGCGTGCTTTCTTTAGGTATTCAAAAAGGGATTTCTAAATCTTCAGATATCTTAATGCCTGTTTTAGTGGTGATGTTTGTAGCCTTGGTAGTTTATTCTTTATTCTTACCAGGTGCAGAAAAAGGCTTAAACGCACTATTTACACCAGACTGGTCAAAACTCTCTAATCCGAGCGTGTGGATTGCGGCTTACGGTCAAATCTTCTTCTCTCTTTCCATCTGTTTCGGGATTATGATTACGTATGCATCGTACTTGAAAAAAGATTCTGATTTAACAGGTAGCGGTTTGGTTGTTGGCTTTGCAAACTCGAGCTTTGAAGTACTTGCCGGTATCGGTGTATTTGCGGCATTAGGTTTCATCGCAACTGCACAAGGCGTAGAAGTGAGCGAAGTGGCAAAAGGTGGTATTGGTTTAGCCTTCTTTGCATTCCCAACTATTATTAACAAAGCACCATTCGGTGAAGTATTAGGGGTATTGTTCTTTGGTTCATTAACCTTTGCGGCATTAACCTCATTTATCTCTGTTATTGAAGTAATTATTTCAGCGATTCAAGATAAACTCCGTTTACGTCGAGCAAAAGCGACCTTTGTTGTTGGTTTACCAATGATGGTGGTATCAGTCATTTTATTTGGTACGACAACCGGCTTACCAATGCTTGATGTGTTGGATAAATTTGTAAACTACTTCGGTATTGTAGCAGTGGCATTTGTTTCATTAATTGTGATTGTAGCAAATGAAAAATTAGGCTTATTAGGCAACCACTTAAATCAAAGCTCTTCATTCAAAGTGGGATTCCTATGGCGTTTATGCATTGTCATCACAACTGGTATTCTTGCCTTTATGTTATTGAGTGAAGGTGCAAAAGTATTTACAGAAGGTTATGAAGGCTATCCAAGCTGGTTTGTAAATATCTTTGGTTGGGGTATGGCAATTTCGCTAGTGGTGGTTTCATTCATTCTTTCTCGTTTAAAATGGAAAAATGAAGATAACTTCAAGCTTGAAGAAAAAGGAGAATAAAGATGACAAGTATTGCAATTACAATGATGATTGTGGCGCTTTTTGTGATTTGGGGCGGCTTGATCTTTTCCTTAATCAGACTTCCAAAAGAAGAAAAATAAGGTCAAAATTGACCGCACTTTGAAATAAGTAGGGCGTGCTGAGCACGCCCTTTTTTGTTATTTCGATAAATCGATTTGATATACCGCAAATCCCACTTCATCGGTGCCGACTTTCTTCATTGGGTATTGGGCATTGTCTTGAATAAATTTCGCTGCTTGTTCGCTTGGCGAAGTTTCAAAACGCACGTCTAATTTATCGTTACCTTTAATCGGTGCAAAGCGCCAGTTTTTATCCGCACTTGGGTTTACATGGCCATGTTTTTCGCTTTCTGCTTTGATGTAATCCGCAAGAATTTGGCGGTTTTCATCTGGAGAAGCGTAAACAATGTGTGCATCGCCCGTGCCTGGGAATTTATTACCGTAAGCACGATAGTTGTTAGTCGCAATTAAGAATTCTGCTTTTGGATCAACTGGTTTACCTTGGTAAGTTAAATTCACTACACGGTGTGAGTTCGGGTTAATCAATTTACATTCGCCGTCATAACGCGGTGGTTGAGTCAGGTCGAATTCATAATTTACGCCGTCAATCACATCGTAGTTATAAGTACGGAAACCGTCCCAATCAAGTAAAGATTGTGGTTTGTCACTTGTAGGGTCAATTTGTTTAAACATACCTGCGCTACATTCCAACCATTCTTTCAATTCTTCACCCGTTGCTTTCACCACAACTAAGGTATTTGGATAGAGGTATAAATCTGCTGCATTACGGAAGGTTAATTCACCTTTGTTCACTTCAGTATAGCCCGTTGGGTCATTTTTACGTCCGCCTGCTTTAAATGGTGCACCTGCACTTAAAATTGGTAAGCCAGCCATTGCTGCAACACTTGGTGCCACTTTTTCAACGTAAGCTTTTTGTGCTTGGTTCACAATTTGAATGGTTGGGTCATCTTGTACTAGGGCTAAGTAGCTATACATGTTATCCGTCGCTTTACCGATTGGCTGAGCCACGAATTCACGGGTTGCTTCATGCACAGGTTTTAAAAGTGCGGTCAATTCGGCATCACTTTCTGTGGTCGCTTTTTTGTTTTCTGCATCGTAAATTGGACGAAGTACCGCTTTACCATCAGCCACTAACCATTTTCCGTTGTGTTGAGCAAGGGTTAAGTCAATCACGCTGATGTTGTTTGCCCAGTAGCCAGCCATACTTTCAGGTACGCCTTTTACAGTACCTTTAGCAATATCTGCATTTGGTGATTTTGCGAACTCTTTATTCGGGAATAAACGGTGAGAGTGACCGAAAACAATAGCATCAATGTGTGGTACATCAGCAAGATAGAATGCTGAGTTTTCTGCACCTTCTTGATATGGTTCATCAGATGGGCCAGTGTGTGCAAGTGCCACAATAATATCGGCGCCTTTTTGTTTCATTTCTGGCACATATTTTTGTGCAGTTTTCACGATATCGCGCGTTTCAACTTTGCCTTGTAAATTTGCTTTATCCCACACCATAATTTGTGGTGGCACAAAACCGATATAACCGATGTTTAGTTTATGTGTTTTACCTTGGCTATCCACCACTTCTTTGGTTTGAATCACATAAGGTGTGAAATAGGGCTCTTCAGTACCGACTTTCACTACGTTAGCATTGATGATTGGGAATTTCGCTTGTTTAATTGCATCAGCTAAATAATCTAAGCCATAGTTAAACTCGTGGTTACCTAATGTGCCCACTTCATAGTGCATTGCATTTAAGCAATCCACAGCTGGGTTTGATTTGCCTTCTTTGTAACCTTTAGCAGCTTGATAGTCAGCAATTGGGTTACCTTGGATTAAGTCACCGTTATCAACTAAAACGCTGTTTTTCACCTCTTGACGCGCTTGGCGAATCAAGCTTGCTGCACGGGTAAAACCGAATTTCTCAGTAGGTGCATCTTTGTAGTAATCGAAGTCAGTCAAAAAACTGTGAATATCGGTCGTTGCTACGATACGTAAATTGACTTGGGTGTCGCTTTTTGCAAAAGCAAAACGGCTCGCACTCAACGCTAAAATACTGCTTGCGCCAAGTTGGATGAAATCTCTTCTGTTGATCATATGTGCTCCTGTTGTGTGAGAATCGACAGGATTTTAAATCTCTTTTATATATAAAGAAAGCGCAATATAAAGTTCTGAAATGAAGTGTGATGCGCATCACAAAATAAAGGATTGAATTCAGTTGCAAAACTCCGCATTTGGGACAAAAATAGGCTATCCAATCCACTAAAAATTAAGTCATTCACAGTAAGGTAGCCTGCATTTATTGATGGCATCCGATAAGGAGATCGCTATGGCTTTTAATCTTAAAAATAGACACCTATTGAGTCTTGTTCATCATTCAGAACGCGAAATTAATTATTTGTTAGATTTATCGCGTGATTTAAAACGTGCTAAATATGCAGGGACAGAGCAGCAACAACTTAAAGGTAAAAATATTGCACTCATTTTTGAAAAAACTTCAACACGTACTCGTTGTGCCTTTGAAGTAGCGGCTCATGATCAAGGTGCACAAGTGACTTACATTGATCCAAATTCCTCTCAGATTGGACATAAAGAAAGCATGAAAGATACTGCGAGAGTTCTCGGGCGAATGTATGATGCGATTGAGTATCGAGGTTTTAAACAAAGTACTGTGCAAGAACTTGCGGATTATGCTGGAGTGCCCGTGTTTAATGGTTTAACGGATGAGTTTCATCCTACACAAATGCTCGCGGATGTTCTCACGATGATTGAGCACTGTGACAAGCCACTTCATCAAATAAGTTATGTGTATATTGGTGACGCACGCAATAACATGGGGAATTCTCTTTTACTAATTGGATCAAAACTCGGGATGGATGTGCGAATTTGTGGCCCTAAAGCCCTATTACCAGAAGCCAGTTTTATTGAAATGTGTAAAGGTTTTGCCAAAGAAAGTGGTGCGCGCCTTACCGTAACTGAAGATATTGATAAAGCGGTAAAAGGTGCCGATTTTGTGCATACTGATGTTTGGGTTTCAATGGGCGAGCCATTAGAAGCCTGGGGAGAACGCATTAAGTTATTGCTTCCTTATCAAGTAACACCAGAGCTCATGAAGCGTACGTGTAATCCGAAAGTAAAATTCATGCACTGTTTACCTGCATTCCACAATAGTGAAACTAAAGTGGGTCGCCAAATTGCTGAAAAGTATCCTGAATTAGCAAACGGTATTGAAGTGACTGAAGAGGTATTTGAATCACCGATGAATATTGCCTTTGAGCAAGCAGAAAACCGTATGCATACGATTAAAGCAGTCATGGTAGCGAGTTTAGCTTAGGAAAGATCTCGATAAATGAGTACATTTATTCATCATCTATTTCAAGAATAATTTATTTCCATACTTTTTGTGGTTTTATTTTTATATAAAAATAAGATTTATTTTTTGATAATGATCACATTTTTTGAAAAATATTATTGACATGATGTTTACACAAGCAGAGAATATACCTAACTAAGGTTAGTTTAGATAGAAAGAGGGACTTTTTCTATGCTATTTCGTACATATATACACAGATACGTCCATACGAAAGTATTGAGACTTTTACGGTTTAATCCGATAAAAGGTCGTTCTTTGATGGCGCATATCCGTCGTACACGCCATATTATGATGCCATCGCATCGCTCTTGCTTCTCATACTCAGTATTCGCTTCTCAAAATAAACCATCCAACACGGCTCTCTAAACAGAGTTGTTCTCTCTGTTTAGAGAGTCTCCACAGATTAATTTCTGAATATTTTTGTATTGTCTAGAACAGGCAAGAAATATTTTGTGAAATTAACTTAATCTTATTTAATTTAAAATAAAAATTCTTACTTTAGTTTCTTATATTAAAAAACTAGAGCAAGTTGTTTTATTCTAAATAAATCTATTGCGTTATTAAAATTAATAGCGCAGGGTAACTTTACGTCAAAAAAATAAATAAAAGGAGTTTATTATGCCAAACTTAAAAATTGCATATAGTCCAAAAGTTGAACAATATTTCTCTACAAATAGAGAATTAGTTGAAATTACCAAAACAGACTTTACTGATGTTGCCGCTATTGTGTTGACATCAGGGGATGTAGGTGAATACCTTGAACGTATTCAAGCAACAAATTTTGGTATCCCAGTATTTGTTGTTCAAACAGAAGAAGAACAAGTTGATCCGAAATTCTATGATGCTATTTATCATATTCAAGATTTAAATGGTTATGACATTAAGCTTTATAGCCGTCAAATCGAAACTGCTGCAAGACTTTATGAAGAAAAAATGTTACCTCCATTCTTCAAAATGTTAAGTGAATATGTAGAAATGGGTAATATTGCTTTTGACTGCCCGGGACACCAAGGTGGTCAATACTACCGTAAACACCCAGCAGGTCGTTTCCTTTATGACTTCTATGGTGAAAACATTTTCCGTTCAGATATTTGTAATGCTGACGTGAAATTAGGTGACTTGTTGATTCACGAAGGTGCAGCTTGTGATGCACAAAAATATGCTGCTCAAGTATTCAATGCAGATAAAACTTACTTCGTATTAAATGGTACATCTTCTTCAAACAAAGTTGCATTAAACGCAGTACTTGCTCCGGGCGATTTAGTATTATTTGACCGTAATAACCATAAATCAAACCACCATGGTGCATTAATTCAAGCGGGTGCAACCCCAATTTACTTAGAAACTGCACGTAACCCATTTGGTTTCATTGGTGGTATCGACAGTCACTGCTTCGAAGAAGATTATTTGAAATCATTAATTAAAGAAGTCGCACCTGAAAAATTAAACCAAAAACGTCCATTCCGTTTAGCTGTTATTCAATTAGGTACTTATGACGGTACAATTTATAACGCACGTCAAGTGGTAGATAAAATTGGTCATCTTTGTGACTACATCTTATTCGACTCTGCATGGGTAGGTTATGAACAATTCATTCCAATGATGAAAGACTGCTCTCCATTATTGCTTGAATTAAATGAAAATGACCCTGGTATTTTAGTGACTCAATCTGTTCACAAACAACAAGCAGGTTTCTCACAAACTTCACAAATTCACAAAAAAGATAAACACATTAAAGGTCAAGATCGTTATGTAAACCACAAACGTTTCAATAATGCCTTTATGTTACATGCGTCAACCAGTCCGTTCTATCCATTATTTGCGGCGTTAGATGTGAATGCAAAAATTCAAGGTAGCGAAGCAGGTCGTCGTTTATGGCATGAATGTGTGAAAGTCGGTATCGAAGCACGTAAATTAGTATTAAATCACTGTGAATTAATTCGTCCATTTATTCCAACCACAATTAAAGGTAAAAAATGGCAAGATTATGACACAGAAGAAATCGCAACTAATCTCGAATTCTTCAAATTCCACCCAACAGATACATGGCATAAATTTGAAGGCTATGCTGACGAACAATATTTCGTTGACCCATGTAAATTCTTGCTTACCACTCCAGGTATTAGCTTAGAAACAGGCGAATATGAAAAATTTGGTGTACCAGCAACTATTCTTGCTAACTACTTACGTGAAAACGGTATTATTCCGGAAAAATGTGACTTGAACTCAATCTTATTCTTGCTCACTCCGGCAGAAACCCTCACCAAAATGCAAACTTTGGTCGCTCAAATCGCCTTGTTTGAAAAACACATTAAACAAGATTCTTTATTAAAAGATGTATTGCCAACTGTGTATAAAAACAATGAAGACCGTTACAAAGGCTACACCATCCGTCAATTATGCCAAGAAATGCATGACCTTTATGTAAGCCGTAATGTAAAACAACTTCAAAAAGACCTATTCCGCAAAGCAACATTACCGGAATATGCGTTAAATCCACACGATGCGAATATTGAATTTGTTCGTAACAAAGTTGAACTTGTTCCATTAACAGACATTGTTGGTCGTGTAGCGGCGGAAGGTGCATTACCTTATCCTCCAGGTGTGTTATGTGTGGTTCCAGGGGAAAGATGGAGTCCAACTGCACAAAAATACTTCCTTGCATTAGAAGAAGGTATCAACACATTACCTGGCTTCGCACCTGAAATCCAAGGGGTTTACTTACAAAAAGACCCTGATGGACGTACTCGTGCATATGGCTATGTTTTAACTGACTATTAATAAAGTGAGGTTGTGAGGATTTTCCTCATAACCCTCTCAGCACAAACAAAAGAAAGTGCGGTTAAAAACATCTGATTTTTTGACCGCACTTGTAGGAGTATAAATTATGAGTGCTAAAAGTAATAAAATTGGTGTGGTACAACTCACCATTCTTACCATGGTTAATATGATGGGTTCTGGTATCATTATGTTACCGACCAAGTTAGCCGAAATTGGGACTATTTCCATCGTTTCTTGGCTTGTAACAGCCGTTGGTTCAACAGCCTTAGCTTACGCATTCGCACAATGCGGTATGTTCAGTAAAAAATCTGGTGGAATGGGCGGTTATGCGGAATACTCTTTCGGTAAAGCCGGTAACTTCATGGCAAACTACACTTACGGTGTATCATTAGTTATTGCGAATACAGCTATCGCAATTTCTGCTGTGGGTTATGGCTCAGAGTTCCTTGGTGCAACCCTTTCTCCACTTTCTATCGCATTATGGACAATCTTCACCCTTTGGCTTGCAACCGTTCTTAACTTTGGTGGTGCAAGAATCACTGGTAATATCAGTTCATTCACCATTTGGGGCGTAATCATTCCTGTGGTTGGTATTTCAATCATTGGTTGGAAATGGTTTGATGGTACAATGTATGTAAATTCTTGGAACCCACACAATGTACCTACTTTTGAAGCGATCGGTGTATCTATTTCAATGACATTATGGGCGTTCTTAGGATTAGAATCAGCTTGTGCAAACGCAGATGCTGTTGAAAATCCAGAGAAAAACGTACCAATCGCAGTACTTGGTGGTACTTTAGGGGCAGCGGTAATTTATATCGTTTCAACTAACGTGATCGCAGGTATTGTACCTAACCTTGAACTCGCTAATTCAACAGCGCCATTCGGTTTAGCTTTTGCTCATATGTTTGATGAAACAATCGGTAAAGTCATCATGGGCTTAATGGTGATGTCTTGCTTTGGTTCATTATTAGGCTGGCAGTTCACAATTGCCCAAGTATTTAAATCTTCAGCAGAAGAAGGTTATTTCCCAGCATTCTTCAAAAAAGTTACCAGTAAAGATGCACCAATCGTTGGTATGGTGACCATTACTGCATTACAAACTTTACTTTCTTTGATGACAATTAGTCCATCATTAAATAAACAATTCAATGTGTTGGTAGACTTAGCGGTAGTAACAAATGTTATTCCATACTTGCTCTCAATGGCTGCACTTGCCGTGTTGTTGAAAGCAGAGAATGTTGCGCCACAAAAATATAAAACAACCGTCTTTGTTGCCTTTATTGGTTCACTCTATAGTATCTATGCCCTTTATGCGGCAGGTGAACAAGCGATGTTATATGGTTCAATTGTGACCTTTATCGGTTGGACATTGTATGGTTTTGTTTCTTACAAATTTGACCTTAAAAAATCACAAGCAAATTAAAAAAGAGAAGCCTACATCTTCATGTAGGCCTTTCGAGTTGCAATAAACTTAAAGTATAAAAGAGCGGTTGAAAATTACGGTATTATGTAGCAGTTGCACAAAGTCCGAAAATTGACTAATTTACCGCATAAATTTAAATGCCTTTCCGAATGAAAATCGTGAAAGGCATTTCTTTTACCTCAAATTCTAACTTTAACCTCGCAATTTTTTACATCAATTTTCCATTTTTTTAAACTCAAGGAGTAGCTATTCTGCTCAACCTTCATTCAGGTAAGCTATTTCTTTCTATCTAGTCTATTAGCTTCTATTCGGTTCTATGCTGCCATCAGAATTTCATCGTATGCAGCTTGTTCTTCAAGTCGCTTAAAGTAGTGTGATGAAATTTCGTTAGGTGCAAAGGCTTTCATACCGAGAAGCTCACCTTCACGATGATTTCCTTGCCAGTAACCGATCCATTCTTTGAGCGGCAATACCCATAAGCAACGTTTGAGGACATCTTCAAAGAGTTCCCCATTTGATTTACGGCGGTTATCTGAAAAGAATGCAGCTTGATTGGCATAGTGTAAGGCATATTTATTATCGGTTTTATGGTGTGTACCACGCATTAAGTCGCGCATTCTGGCATTAAAAGATTCCGCAAGGTTATTATTTACACCTTTCGCACTATAAGCCTCTTGATGATTCACCGACCAACGGGTGTAATGAAAATCAAGACTTTTATAAGCAGGGTTTTCATCACACATAATATCACTGCCTGCTTTGACAAAGCGTTGATTTAATGCAAAAACAGTATCCGCATTTTCGGTGTAATCCATTGCAACAATGGTACGGTTTGCTCCCCATATATTGCTATCATTTGCAGCTCGTTGTGTAATGGCGTATAGACAACGTTTAGTCGCTCTAAATTTGGGATATTTGCGACCTTTCTCATCGGCTTTTTGACGTTGTTTATAATTGTTTTTACGGAAATTAGTTGGGCGCAAGGTAAAGTTGATCCACATTCCATCTTCGTGAACTTCGCCTGACAATGGACTTAAATCGCGCGTTTTAAATAAAGCTTCGCGAACTTTCCCACAAAGTACAAATGCCGTTTTGTAGTTCAAATTAAGATGACGACTAACATCAATCGCACTAATGCCTTTTGAGCTATTTACCATCATTAAGATGACAGCAAGAATATCGACTAAATCAACCTTATGAAAGGCAAAGGCTGTATTTGTTGTAATATAAAAATGGCGTTTGCAATGTTTACAACACCAACGTTTACGAGAAGCAAGGAAATAGGCTTCGTGGCGAATACCGCAATGCGGACAGCATACATCACGAACATTATCAGGGTTTCCCCAACGGTGAGTTTTTAAAAGGTAAAAAGCATCTTCTTCTGTAAGGCGTAAAATATCTTTTAAATTGATGTTTTTGGATTTGCTTGAAAGTAAATAATGTTGAGCCATTGCGAATTTCCTTGTGTAGTACAA
Source organism: Haemophilus sp. HMSC066D02 (assembly GCF_001810545.1). Lineage (NCBI taxonomy): Bacteria > Pseudomonadati > Pseudomonadota > Gammaproteobacteria > Pasteurellales > Pasteurellaceae > Haemophilus > Haemophilus sp. HMSC066D02. The sequence goes on from NZ_KV801828.1 coordinate 50,164, forward strand.
GGCATTCGAGATTTGCTAAACGCCAGACATAAAAAATCGCCCACTTGAAAATTTCAAGTCGGCTCAAAGCGTTTATGCCTCGAATACCGTTACCCACAAGGAACTTGTGGAAGGCTCATTTTAAATGAGTGAAATTGCGATTGTTAAAACAGGAAATTTACAAGATGAAATTTGCTGCCACCTAAACATTCGCTACACACCTGTTAATGTGTATTAATTGGTGATTGAATAAAGTTGTATTCCTTGGCTAATTATATAATTTGTAGTAAGTTTTCCCTGCAAATTAGTGTAAATATAGTCCTTTGAAAATTTTTCGTCAAATAAAAAAAGCAATTCCTCACGAAGTTGCTTTTATCTATTATCTGTTATCGCTAGTGTCCGTAATTATTTATTCGATATTACAGGATTTTCGCCAAATTTATTCGATTCGGCACTACCTTGCACAACTCCGATGACGATTGATATGATGATTGCAATCGCTTCACCAATAACAGGAATTAACATAATTAACATATATAAAGTAAACCAACCCGATAAATTTATATCGTGTAATCTACGGACTGTTAGGGATATTGAAGGTGGTAAGGTAACAACAAAAACTACTAAAAAAAGTATTACTCCAATACCTGTAAAAGCAAAAGCACCTAAAATAGCGAATATTAACGCATAAAATAAAGTAAATCCCCAATACTCTTTTCGTCTAGCGCGCCCTTTAAAGTTTGCATAGTTTTTAGTAAATGCTTCAATAAAGTATGTAAATAACGATTTTTCAATCATAACCAATCCTCTTAATGTGAATGTTTATTTTCAATATAATCTGTTGGATTATCAGCAGTTAAATCTTTTTTACTATTAACCTGCTTGAGAAATGCATTTTTTGCTAGATGCCCTAACTCATGTGAAACTGAACCATAATAGAGAACAAGTAAAAATGGTAGTAACAAAATCTCAATAGGAAACGCTATAAATAATAATAACAAATCAAGGATTATTAAAAGCAATACTGTGACTAGATAAAAAATATAAAATTTTAAGAAATTATGTAAATTAGCCATTAGAAATAAGATGTTTTTCGGTATATTTAATAATTCTAACCATTTTCCAGTTAATGCATATCTAATGATTCCACATTGAAGAATTGGATTTGAGATCATGCCCCATATAAAGTAGATAAATAACGTTGCAATATAATCCTCAATGTAATCCGTAAGATAGCCTGTTAATCCGTCTTGTATAAATTCTAGTATATCTAAGAACAATCCTAGAATACCTTTTAGTCCTAATAAATAACAAAAAGCTGTTGGAATCATCCAATATATAATCGTAACTCCTGTTATTTGTAACCCTTTCAGAACTATTTTCTTTATTTGTAATGATTGCAACGGCTTATCTAGCATAATATCTTCAACCATCTGAACCTGCCATCCTTTAATAAATATTATGCCGAATGGATACTTTATAAATGGAAAAAATAGTAATAAAGGAATAATCCAAAGCTTCTTATAGAAACTTCTATCAGAAAAGAGATATAAGTATCCTTCTTGATATTCTTTAAGCAAATTTTTAAACATTCTCGTGTTATACCTAAAATTTAAAGAGTATTGAGGACTTTGCAAGGCTGATTCTTGGTAATTACAATGGGTTTATATAAACAACTTCCACAAACACTTCCATATTGAAGGATATATAGTTTTTTACCATTAATCATAAATTCGTAAGTTGATGATGTGTATCCTTGATTATTTGATAAAGGAGATGAACATTTTTCACCTGCTTTACTCTCTTTAACAAAGATTTTATGGCGTTTTAATTCATTACTTAATAATTCAACTTGGTCGTAGTCATAATTTACTTCATTTTCTTGAATTAAAGTATTATGGTTTAATGCCTTAAAGAGCATAAGATCGGATGTTTCCATCTTTATAGATGAACCTACTGCTTTACCTTGAGATAGATTAACCAAACTGTTATATAAAGATGAATCAGTGGTTTGCTCCGTTCTAAATGGATTGCCAACTCTTTTCTTCACAAATGTACCTTGTGAAATATCTCGAAGTCCCTCTGTAACTTCTGTACAAGAAGTTAATGATAAGGTTAGCATTACTACCTTAAGTATTTTTCTCATAATATTTCCCTTATTGATATTGCTTGATACAAGAAGCTAAGTTTTTCTTATAACTATATCCTTGTTCAGTAATTACATCTGATACTAAGCATTGGTTGTTTTTACATTCCAGTTGATAGACTAAATTAATGATTTTCTTCTTATTTTTTAGCGTGACATTTACCTGCTCATTAATAATTTTTATGATAGGTTTTACTTCAACTTGATTTCTCACCATTCCATAGAGCCAAAATTCGGAAAGGCATGTTCCGCCGTATTCATATTCATTTTCGTTATGAATATCTGTTGCTTTCATTTGCAAATCTGCAAACTCTTTTGTTGAATAGCGTTCTAAATCATTGGTTTGATAGACCTTTGCAACGGTATCTACTTTAGCTTGTTCTAAAGGTGACAAAGCGAAAACGTTTATAGATACGAATACTGTAGATAAAGATAGAAGTAGCTTATTCATAATAAAAAACCTATAATGATTAACATAAGAAATTTAGGGAAATTTTCAGTAAGAACCCGCATTAAACCTAGCTATAATACATAATTTGGTTGTTTCGCTGTAGCAACTGGCAATCTCTATCAACTACCACTAGCAGTGGGTATTCAAGAAATTTTACAGGTACAAAATGAGTGTCAATGAGAAGATTCGGAAGTTCCGAGAAGCAAAGGATTGGTCGCAAGAACAGATGGCAGAAAAGCTGAATATGTCGTTAAATGGCTATGCTAAAATTGAGCGTGGTGAAAGTAAAATTTACCTAGACAAACTCGAACAAATTGCACAAGTATTTGACATTGATGTAATTGAGTTAATGCAATCAGATGGTAGGAATATCTGTTTTCAAATTGAATCGCCACAAGGTGCTGTGTATCAAGGTGTAGGCGAAGTTTCGTTATTGATTGAGGTTGAAAGATTGAAATCAGCACTTTCTCATGCAGCTGAGAAGGAGGTTTTGTTGAATAAGTTGCTTGAACAGAAAGATAGAGAGCTTAATACATTAAAAGAACTACTTAATGTAAAATTCTCTCCCATAGATGCTCAATAGTTTTTTATGCTTTATCTTATAAGCTTTAGGAGCATAGTAAATGTATGACTAGCTTGGGCGTATAAAGATAGTACGATAATCTAACGCATGAAATTTACTATTTATTGACAAGTATGTTTTTTTAATGTATTATTGAACGAGCTTGTTTTTAGACAGGAATCCTGTTCTTATATAAGAAGATAAGCTAGTTCTAAAGAGATTATAATTTTAATTGGATTAAAAAGGGCAATAGGTGGTTACTTATTGTCCTTTTTAATGAAAAAAATGAAAGATAGAAAGCCTAATTTAAAATTTCTTTTTGAATCTTATTTTAATAAAAAAGTTTCATTTGATATTTTTGAAAATATATCCATAGAAAAGAGTTATTATAAGATCTGTAAGGATCAAAAAGATATATATATTCCTAATGATGAGCTAAAATTAATTTTGTCGTTTTTATCTCATTTTATATTCAAAAGTCTTCCAATAGAAAATGATGTAGCCTTTGCCTATAGAAAAGGCATTAATGTTAAGGATTGCTTATTACCGCATGTAAATAGCAATTTTTTTTATAAAACAGATATAATAAACTTTTTCCCATCCATATCAACTTCTTTAATAAAAGAAAATCTTCATCAAGATATTTCAAAATTATCGTATTTAGATCAAGAAAACTTGATGTTTTATTTAGATAAAATATTAAGCTTAGTAACTATCGATGATAAGTTACCTATTGGTTTTCCTACATCTCCTTTTATTAGTAATTATATTATGAGAAAATATGATATAAATATAAAGTCTTTTTGTAATAACAATAACTTTATTTACACAAGATATTCAGATGATATTATTATTTCATCTAATGATGACATAGACAAAGATTATATAACAAGTAATATTAAGTCTATCTTACAACAAGAGTATAGTCCGTTTTATTTAAATAATTCTAAGACAAAAATTTTTACTAAAAAGAATAAAATAAAAATACTTGGATTAACAATTAACAATCAAGAAATTAGTGTAGATAGAAAAATAAAAGATGAAATTGAGGTGGGAATATATTTTTTCACAAAAGATAGATTAAAATTTATAGATTATTTTAGTGACAATGAACTATCAGCTAAAAGAAAATTAGCTGGAAATATTTCTTATGCAATAAATATAGAACCTGACTATCTACAAAAATTAGCTAGAAAATATGGATTATCAACAATAAAAGAAATTCTCAAGGTTAATTTATGAAAATGTTTATAAATATAAATAAACTACAACATATAGAAAATGGAATAATTAAGTTAGATATGACAGATAGAAATATTATCTGTATCGTGGGGAAAAATGGAGTAGGTAAAACAAGCATTATTAAATCAATGTATCTAACACAAGATATTGATGTATTTAAGGAAAATAAATCTTTATCCATAGATAAAGATACTACCATCTCCATATCTATTCATAAGAATGGTACTGAATTTGAATGTTTAAATTATTATTATGATAATAACATTCAGTATTTAAATACAAGAAATATAATCAAATCAAAATTATGCATCGAGTTACCAATACCATTTGGTAACCGTTTTACTACATACCCAACCTTATCAAAAATTGATCGTGATCTCAGAGAGATTTATCTTAAAAATCAATATAGTAAAGATGAAGATATTATCGAATTTTTAAATAAAATTTATCCCAATAGTAGTAAGTTTAATGAGCTTAAAAAAGTTGAAATTAAAGGTAAAAAATATTATTTCTTGACTAATAAAGATGGCGGGTATATTCGAGAGGACTATTTTAGTTCAGGGGAATATTTCATAATAAATATATATAAGATGCTCTCATCTGAAGAGCAAGATATTGTTATTATTGACGAGATTGATATTTCATTGGATGCTTCAACTCAAGTTAATTTAGTGAGAGAGCTAAATAATTTATGCAATAAATATCATAAGAAAATTATTTTTACTTCTCATTCTCTTGTAATTATGAAAACGCTATATAATGAATTTCGAACTCCCATTTATTACTTATCAAACGATAATGGAAAAATGAGAATTATTGAAACATCATATGGATTTGTTGCTGGAGAAATGTTTGGGTTTCAAGAGTATGATAAATACATTATTGTTGAAGATATTGTACTAGAAAAATATATCCAATATTTATTAGACTCCTTAAAAGGAGAATACCCTGAAAAGAAAATCAGAACACTTTATATTGGTGGTGCAGAAGAGGTAAAAGATTTTCTACAAGGTTCAAGGTTTAGTATTTTGAATAAAGATAAAAAGGATGTTATAGCTATTCTTGATGGAGATAAGAAAACAGTTAAGCTAAAAAATAGAATACTACATATTCCTTTTGATAGCGTAGAGAAAGAATTACTAAGAAAATGTAAGGGCAATGAGAAAAAATATAATCTTCCTTCTAATTTTGTTTACCCAGAAAACTTAAAGAATCCTAAAGTGTATTATGAACTTTTGATTAATACTGGATTTGAATATTTGTCTATTATTGAAATAATTGAGAGAGACTGGCCATCCGAAATCGAAGATGTAAAAGATAAAATATTAAATTTCCTAAAATGTTAAAATAATTATTGAAAAGCGAGTTTAGGATAAGCTCGCTTATTTATTAACTTACTGATTCATCATATAAAATTTGAGCTACTCTTTGCAAAATTCGTTTACTAGAATCAGTAATTACGCGATATTTCCCTATCAAACTAATTTCATCAGGAAGAAAATCATTTTGAGCAACATCTGAAATAAACATTTTACCTTCGCCACTCACGAGCCAATTCAAATTTACTCCTGCTTTAGCAATGCCTGTCATTCCTTCTGCATTGGGTTCACGTTCACCACCGATATAACCTTGCATCGTACGATAAGCTATTCCTGCCCGATCTGCAAAATCTGTAATTTTCCAATTTTTAGCTTCACAAACTTGTCTTAATCTTTCTGATATGCACATTTGAGCGTTCCATTTTCAATTTACAATTGACAAATTACGCAAATGAGCGTATATTTGTTTTCGGTTTAAACGCATTTTATCACGTTTGAGCATATTTAAAATCTCTATTAACATAAATTTTAAACAAGACGATGACTCAGCATTTCTTACTTTCTAGCAAAGCTCGCACGCTTTCTTCCTACGAGATTGCACAACTCTCGGAAGAAGAGGCGTACAATTTGCTTTGTGAATTAAGATGGGGTGGAAAAGAGTTCATCACTTGCCCTAAATGTGGGGTACAACACAAGCCTTATTATATTTCTACACGTAAACAATGGCGCTGCAAACATTGTAATCACACTTTTAGTGTCACTTCTGGCACCATTTTTGCTAATCGCAAGAAACCGATTAAGGTTTATCTCTATGCTTTAATGGAATGGGTAAATGCCGTCAAAGGCTTATCTTCCCTTCAATTAGCACGTAATGCAAAACTTAATCCTCGCACGGCATTTGTTTTATCACATAAATTCCGCAAGGCATTATTAGAAAGTCGTGATATGAAACCCCTTTCAGGCGTAGTGGATATGGACGGCACTTATGTTCATCCTGCACCACGTAAAGCAAACAAGAAAGCTGACCGCATTGACTATCGTTTAAAGGAAAATCAGAATCCTGATAAACGTTGTGTCATGGTTGCACGTGAGCATTATTCGCCAGAAGAAAAAGCCAGTAATGCGCTGCATTGTGGAGCAAAACGCTCTCACGTTTTTGTGGCACATACTGAATCGCAATCGGTAGTGAAAAGTTTTGCCAATAAATTCATTAAACCTAATACGCAAATCAATACCGATGAAAGTACGGCTTATGATGTCTTGTTGCCTTACTATAACTTGAGAACTGTAAACCATAAAGAAGAATATCGTAGTGACTTAGGTGTAACAAACAATCAGGCAGAAAGTTTGTTCAGTCGTTTCAAACGTATGTACTACGGACAAGTTCACCGTATCAGCAACGAATACTTGCTTAACTATGCTAATGAAATTGCGTACCGTGAGGACAATCGCCGTACCTCAAATAAAGCGCAGTTTATTGATGTATTAAGCCGATGTTTGAAAACCACCAACGATAACAATGAATGGTGCGGTTATTGGCAGCGGAAGATTATTCATCAAGAAGTGATTTGGCAGTAGATATATGGCATACAACCTAGATAAGAAGCTCAAAGAATTTGAGTTTGAACGTAAACAGGTATTGCATCATCTTGCGTTACTTGATGCGAACATTGCCACATTAAAACGTGCCATTGAGCTTACTCAACAGGAAATTGATGTAGCTCTTTATAATACGGACAACTTTGTGTACCGTTCTAAGTATAAGCTCTTTAAAGGGAAAATTCGTAAATACATCGTACAAATGATGCGAGAAGCACCCAACAAAGCCTTTACAATTGCCGAACTCACACAGCGCATTTTTGAGATTGAAGAAAATCCTGATACACCGTCCGAAAAACACCTTGATTCCGTTCGTAAACAACTGAATGAGTTTTATAAAAGAGAATGGATTGATAGAATTCAAATCAGTCGAAATGAGGTTCACTGGCAATGGAAACAAAAATAGCGGTATTTCTACCGCTATTTACTATTCTTGCTCAAGTGTTCTCAATCGCCAATGTTGTGAGTTATCTATTAAGCATTTTTCCACTAACGATTTATACTTTAAATAGTTTAATGTACAAGCAATCGTTTGTGATTGTTTATACGGTATGACTTCTTCAATCTCTTGCCCATCTAACTTCATTGCCAGATATGTAATATCCTTCACACTTAACCATTTTGAAGGCTCTTGTTTTAGTACCTGAGCAATCAACTGTTGAGGTGAAGTTTTGAAGCGAAGATTTCTAAATTTGGGGTTTGAAGGTAAAGGCGGTTCTTCTCGACCTTTTGCGTGATTTAATACTACACGATAGTCGGAAATCTTCCGATCAAGATCCTTTAATTCTTTATGGAGTTGCTTGATTTGCGCTGCAATTTCTTTCTTTTCTGTTTCAATTTCTTCAATCGCTTCTTCAAGCGCATTTTCCAAAGTTGATTTTTGTTTTGTCATTGACTATTCTTACCTTTCGTACATAAAAGATAAGAAAATGTAGCAGAAACAACAAATTAAATCTTTGTGCAACTGCTACATAATACCGGAAAATTAACTTGTTTTTAACCGCTCTTTTTTATTTAGGACAATACTCTCAACAAAACAGGCTGAAATTCCGTTTGTTGATCAAGTTTTCGGGTGTAACGTTTAACCATCACAAAGGAAAGTGCGGTCAAAATAAAGATTAAAATCGCACGGATAAGTTCATTTTCACTGATATAGTTGGAGAGTAATGTTGCAACTAATAGCGTGAAAAGTGGCACGATATACATTAACAGTGCGGAGAAAAGCATGGATTTTTCTTCTAGACCGATTTCTACCATTTGACCTGCACGGAGTGGCGTGATGGTTTCGAGCGTGAAGATATGCTCTCCTCGCTTTCCGTTAAGTTCAGAAAGGGAAGCTGTTCCACAGGCTTCTCTAGCCGAACAAGCTCCACAGGCGCTTTGTGACTGACATTTTACTTTAGCAAGGCCCGTTTCTGCATCATAGCTCATCACAATGGCACTTTCTTTTAGCATTGCGCTTCTCCCATATAAATATCAAAGCGGTGGTTTTTGGTTTCACGACTGACATGGGGCGCTTTTTGCGCTAAAAATTCCGCATAATCAGGACGTTTTACCACCACGCGTTTACGGGCTAATTGTAACGCAGGTGTCAAGAGCTCATCGGCATCTAAATCGGCACCAACTAAATGTTGGAATACACGCATTTCTTTTTTTACTAGGGCGGATTTTTGCTTATGTGGATACATTGGATCCAAATACACCACATCGGCACTCTCGGTTTGAGGATTGAGTTCGGCAATATGATGAACATCTAGCAATTGCATATTTTGTTGCATCATTTCGCCTATTTCTACATCCTGATAAGCGCGGTTGAGCCCATCCTGCAATAGCAAATGTACTACTGGGTGACGTTCTACTAAACGCACTTGGCAACCGATAGAAGCTAGAACAAAGGCATCTCGACCAAGTCCGGCTGTAGCATCAATTACATTAGGTAATTCAGCACCCTTAATGCCTACAGCTTTGGCAACAGCTTCGCCACGTCCACCACCAAATTTACGACGATGGGCCATTGCGCCGGCTACGAAATCCACAAACACATCGCCCAATTTAGGCTCATCCAGTTTACGCAAGACAAGATGGGTTTCAGTTTGTACCAATGCAAGCGGACTTTCAGTACAATGCTCAATACCAAGAGGGGAACAAAGTGCGGTCAATTCTGACAATGTTCCCGCTTCAGCAAGCAGTTGAATTTTTATTTTCTTACCAGCCATACGCCGCTTTCCATATGATTTGTGTAAGGGAATTGATCAAACAGCGCCGCTTTTTCAATGCGGTGGGTTTGGCTTAGGGTTTGTAAATTCTCACAGAGGGTATGTGGATTGCAGGAAATATACAAAATACGATCGTAATTCTGCACCAGTTTTACCGTGTCAGGATCAAGTCCTGCTCGTGGTGGATCCACAAAAATCGTATTGCATTGATAGGCTTTTAAATCAATGCCTTTTAAGCGATTAAATTCACGTACACCATTCATTGCTTGGGTAAATTCTTCTGCCGACATACGGATAATTTGCAGATTATCTATGCCATTTTCCGCAATATTAAATTGTGCGGCAGCAACGGATGGCTTGGCGATTTCGGTAGCAAGCACTTTTCGGAAGTTTTGTGCAAGGGCGATAGAGAAATTGCCGTTACCGCAGTACAGCTCTAATAAATCCCCTTGAGAACCTTGAGTGCAATCAATCGCCCATTCCAACATCTTGCAATTTACCGCTGCATTAGGCTGGGTAAAGCTGTTTTCCACTTGGCGATAAACATAATTACGCCCTTTCACCGGTAATACTTCATCGACAAAATCCTGCGCTAAACAGATTTTTTGTTTACTTGCACGACCAATCAGCTGCACATCAAAACCAAGTTGTTGTAATTCTTCTTTTAAGCGTATAGCAGCGCTTTGCCATTCTTCCGTAAGTTGCTTGTGGTAAAGCAGGCTTACAATAATCTTATTGCTAAGCGTGCTCAAATAATCAATTTGAAACAGTTTTTTATGAAGTACTTCCTGAGTTTTTAACAACGGTAGTAAGGCTTTTATCATGCGATTGATCAGTTCGCTGGCAATCGGGAACTCATCCACTCGATAACGCTGCAAGGTGCTTTGATCAAACATGATGTGATAAAAATCGCCTTTATCATGCCAAATACGAAATTCTGCACGCATCCGATAATGGCTAGTTGGCGAATCAAACACGGCTATTTCTGGGGCGTTAAAGGGCTGCAAAAGTGCGGTCAGTTTTTCAATCTTTTTTTGCAGGAGTTCGGTATATTGGGAAATGGGTAGTTGCATTGATGTTTACGTTTGAATGATAAATATCCCACAGCCCTTGGCAAGCATGGGGATTGAGTAAAAAAGTAAAAGGCAAGCTTCTGCCTGCCTTTTAAAATGTATTATTCGCCAGAATAATCTTCGCCGCTAGAAGCCGCTTCGCTCACATCACCTGATAAGGTGTAAACACGTTTTGTTGTGTTAATGCGAGTACGATATTTATTCCAGGTTTTTTCGAAGAAAGTTTCCGGTGCACGTTCACCACGGCAAAAAGCAACAAATTCTTTTTCTTCTTTTGTCGCCGGCTTGCGCTCGCCTGAATCTAATGCTTTAAACGCTTGACCATATTGCTCTAATACTTGGGATTCTTTGATTGTATAATCACCATGACGGGAAAATCCGCGTGGGTAGTTTTTGTCGTCAAAAAAACGACGAGTAACACTGAAACTAGCAGCCATAATCATCTCTCTTCTTTATATTTAAAAACGGCAGGCATTAAACCAATTTTTTTTTATTTTTGCAATAAACCTTTCACGGTTTCTACATAATCTTTGACGAAATCATCGTAATTTAAGCCTTCAGGGTTCACACGATATTTGCCATTGACATAGAAATCAGGTACGCCATGTACTTTAAACTGCTCAGCCGCATTCACTTGTTTGTTCACTAAACCGTTTACAGCAAAGCTATTGATGTTGTTATCAAATTGTTCAGCAGTCACGCCGTTATCAATGAAGATTTTACGAATATCGTCCATTGAGCTTAATTTATCTTGCTGTGCGGCTTCAAATAAAGGCGCTTTCACCTTGCTTTCTGCACCAAGTGCCATCGCTAATGCCCATGCACGAGTGAGGTTTTCAGATTGACGACCTAAGAAATTAACGTGATATTGTTTAAATTCAGTGCCTTTTGGTAAGCTTTCTGCAACTTGTTTTGGAATGTGGTATTCCATTTCAAAGGCATAGCAATGCGGGCAGTAGAAAGAGAAAAATTCAATCACTTCAGGCTGTGCCGAAGCGGTTTGGCCCACTTGAACGTATTGTTTACCTTCTTCTAGATTAGCTGCGAATGCGTTAAATGAAAATAAAGCACCGAGTAAAAATAAAACTTTTTTCATTTGTTTTCCTTATTTAATAATTCCGCGCGCTTTTAACAATGCGGTTTTAAAATCTTCTTCATAATCTTTTTTGATGCCAGGAATTGGCTCAAGTTTATCTGTACCGTGCATTTTTAAATGATAAATAATCACTTCATCAGATAATTCTGCTACGGGTTTATCAAAACCTGCTTCATCAGCAATTTTTTGCAAAATTTGTAACAAGCTCAGATCTGGGTCTTTAGACCAATAAGGTTGTAAAAGTTCCAATACTTCATTTAAACGCTTACATTTCATTGCTATTTCCTTTTAAATGGAGAAAAATAAGGCTAGATCATACTTCAAATAAGGCAATAAGAAAATATGGAATACACAATAAGTGCGGTTATTTTAGCGGGTGGAAAAGCACGGAGAATGAATGGGGCGGATAAAGGCTTACAGCTTTTACAAAATAAACCATTAATTAGCCATGTGATTGAACGCTTACAACCTCAAGTGATTGATATTTCAATTAATGCTAATCGCCACCATGCGGAATATTCACAATGGGGTTTTCCCGTATTTTCGGATGAACTGCCTGATTTTCAGGGGCCGTTGAGTGGTATGCTGACAGCGCTCGAACAAGCTAAAACAGATTTTGTACTTTTTGTGCCCTGCGATAGCCCGTATTTTCCACAAAACTTATTAGAAAAACTAAAAAGTGCGGTTAAAAATGACCGCACTTTAATAGCTTATGCAAAAGATAAAGAGCGTGAACACCCGACATTTTGTTTGATGTCAGTTCAGCTTAAAGAGAAGTTACGCGCTTATTTAAACGAAGGCGAACGTCGTTTATTACAATTTATGAACAAAAATGGCGCGGTTGCTGTCCAATTTGACGAACAAGAAGGACGATTTGTAAATTTTAATACCTTGGAAGATTTACAATAAATTATTTGTTAAACCTTGAATTTTGCAAAAAATTCTCCATTATTGCAGTGTTTACTTTCTATTTTATTGAGGAACTTTATTATGATGCGAATCCTTTTATTTTTAGCCACTAACTTTGCTGTGATGCTTGTGTTAGGGATTATTTTAAATGTGACCGGTATTGCAGGAAATAGTACAGGTGGCATTTTAATTATGGCAATGCTTTTCGGTTTTGCCGGATCATTGATTTCATTATTTTTGTCAAAAACCATGGCATTGCGCTCTGTGGGGGCAGAAGTGATTACCGAACCACGTAATCAAGCTGAGCGTTGGTTGGTTGAAACGGTACGTCGTCAAGCACAGCAAGCAGGCATCCCAATGCCAGATGTGGCGATCTACCATTCTAATGATGCGAATGCTTTTGCTACGGGGGCAACGAAAAACAATTCTTTAGTGGCGATTAGTACGGGCTTATTAAACTCCATGACGGAAGAAGAAGCTGAGGCGGTATTGGCTCACGAGGTATCACACATTGCGAACGGCGATATGGTGACCATGACTTTATTACAAGGTGTATTGAATACCTTTGTGATTTTCTTATCTCGCGTGATTGCTAATGTGGTAGCAAGTTCTCGTAATGGTGATGAAGAAAGCCGCAGCTCAGGCATTTACTTCTTAGTCTCAATGGTGTTAGAAATCTTGTTTGGTATTTTAGCGAGCATTATCGCAATGTGGTTCTCACGCTATCGCGAATACCGCGCAGATGCAGGTTCTGCACAACTTGTTGGTAAAGAAAAAATGATTGCGGCATTGCAACGTTTACAACAAATTCATGAGCCACAAGAGATGGAAGGTTCACTTAATGCCTTTATGATTAACGGTAAACGTAGTGAACTCTTTATGAGCCATCCTCCGCTTGAAAAACGTATCGAAGCATTACGTAGTTTATAAAAGATAAAAAATAAAGGGCTAAATGTAATATTTAGCCCTTTTTATTTATGGATTATTTAATGTCTGCTAAGACTTTGGTGAGTAATTCCCAGTAAGTTTGTACTGTTGAAATTTGGACTTTTTCATCAGGCGAATGCGCATTGCGAATAGTTGGCCCTACAGAAATCATATCAATATTCGGATAATGTTCTTTCAATAAGCCACATTCAAGCCCTGCATGAATCACTTTAATCTCAGACTCTTTGCCAAGCACTTCTGCATAATGTTTTTTCATTAATGTCAAAATTGCGGTGTCATTTACTGGTTTCCAACCTGGGTAAGAACCTGAAAATTCAACTGTTGCATCAGTGAGTTTAGCGAGTGAGGTTAAGGTGTCTTCTACATATTCTTTACCGCTTTCAATCAATGAGCGAATAAGAATCGTGCCTTCGATTTTATCTTCAAGGGTTTTTAATACACCAATACTTAATGAGCTTTCCACCACGTTTTTGATGACATCACTGTTGCGGATTACGCCATTTGGTAAGACATTCAGCAAATTAATCACTTTTTGGGTGGTTTCAAGTGTGAAAGTTTGTTGTGGATTTTCAACTTGCTCAGCGGTTAAGGTTAAGTTTGGTTCAGCGATAGCAAGCTCTTCTTTCAATAAAACTTCAAAATTTTTGACCGCACTTTTTACGCTTTCTACATCATGATTGAAGCAAATGGTTGCAGCTGCTTCACGTGGAATCGCATTACGAATTGAGCCACCACGAATTTCTGCAAGGGCAAAGTGCGGTTGATTTTGTGAAAGTTTTGCTAATAAACGCGCCAATACTTTAATTGCATTCGCACGTGTGGTGTGAATATCACAACCAGAGTGACCGCCTCGCAAACCTTTTAAGTTAATTTGTAAGGTGTGGCTGAATGGATTGTTTTCACGGTGAACAGGTAGCTCAACATTCGCATTTACCCCACCTGCACAACCAATATAGATTTCACCGATTTCTTCGGTATCGGTATTAATTAGGATTTCTGATTTTAACCAGTTGCGGCGAAGGTGTACGGCACCATCCATGCCGGTTTCTTCAGTCATAGTGAGTAACACTTCAAGTGGTGGATGTGCAATATCGGTACTTTCTAATACCGCTAAGGTAGAGGCTAAACCGATACCGTTATCTGCGCCAAGTGTCGTACCTTGTGCTTTTACCCAATCACCGTCGATATAAGGGCGAATCGGGTCATGGGTAAAATTATGCGGATTGCCTTCATTGGCTTGTGGCACCATATCTAAATGTGCTTGTAAGACAACGGGTTGGCTGTTTTCCATTCCTACTGTGGCTGGTTTACGGATTAATACATTACCGGCTTCATCACGCTCAGCAAAAAATTGTTTTTCTTTCGCCCAGTTAACAATAAAGGTCGCGAGTGCATCTTCGTGATGAGATGGATGTGGAATCGCACAAATTTGATCAAACCATTTCCAAAGTAATTGCGGTTGTAATGTGGTAATTTCTGACATAATGAACTCCTTTTTTCATTAAAATTTTTGCGGAAATCATAGCATAAAACGCCATTTCAGGTTAAAATTCCGCAATTTTTTTATTTAGCGACAAAGTTTAAGGTATTTGTTATGAGCGAAAAATATGTTGTGACTTGGGATATGTTCCAAATGCATGCCCGCAAATTAGCGGAACGTTTACTTCCTGCCACTCAGTGGAAAGGTATCATCGCAGTAAGCCGTGGTGGTTTATTCCCAGCAGCGGTACTTGCTCGCGAATTAAATATTCGTTTCGTAGAAACCGTGTGTATTGCGAGCTATGATCATGATGAACAAGGTGCATTAAAAGTATTACACCGTGCAAGTGGTGATGGTGAAGGAATGATTGTGGTAGACGATTTGGTAGATACCGGCAATACCGCTCGTGCAATTCGTGAAATGTATCCAAAAGCAAAATTCGTCACGGTATTCGCAAAACCTGCAGGTGCTGAGTTAGTGGATGATTACGTGATTGATATTCCACAAAATACTTGGATTGAACAACCTTGGGATTTAGGTTTAACTTTCGTGCCACCATTGGCAAGAAAATAATAAAACCTGAATATAAAATTTCGTTACGCCGGTGCTTTCATAGTTCCGGCGTAATAATTATGACCAATTTATTTTGATTATGAATAATATCGACGCACAAAAAGCGCTAGAGCGATCTTACGTTTCTTCACTTGAAAATAAAGAATATGATGAAGCAGTCAAGCTGGCTGAAATGCTTTGCTTGCTTGATCCCAATAATCCCGAATACCCTCATAAAATTGCTTATGTTTATTTGCAACAATTAAAATGGGAAGAGGCGATTGAAGCAGAATTAAAAACATTAAAATTAGATGCACAATATATTCCGGCTTTAGATTTATTGGCACATGCTTATGGTGCCGTAGACAATTGGGAGCGTTCAGGCTTTTATGGCAGTTTAGCTCTTGAGTTGAAAGATAAAGCTATTCCCGTTCCGACACAGGAAGTGCTCCCAGCTCCTACACCTAAAAATGGTAAACGAATTATTGCATTTTCTTTATTTGGTAATAACTCTAAATATATTGAGCCGGCTGTATTAAATACACAGGTTTCTCCGATGTTATTCCCTGGTTGGGTATGCCGTTTTTATGTAGATGATTCAGTTTCTACTGGAGCAATTCAGCGATTAAAAAATAATGGTGCAGAAGTGGTTTATGTTACTTCACCAGTGAATAAATGGCCTGGTGCAATGTGGCGTTTTCTCGCCATTAATGATCCTGAAGCTGAGTATGTGATCTTCCGTGATGCTGACTCCGTGGTTTCTCACCGAGAGAGTGAAGCCGTGGCTGAATGGATTGAAAATGGTCGCTCATTCCATACGATGCGTGATTCAGGTTCTCATACCGCACTTATTTTAGCGGGGATGTGGGGCGCTAAAGCTGGCGCTGTGCCTGATATGGAAGTAAGAATTCAACGTTTTGTTGATAAGGGTTACGACTCTCGTCATTTTGCCGATCAGGATTTCCTTGCTGAAGAGTTGTGGGGCTATATTCGCCAAGATGTATTCGCTCATGATAGAGTATTTAATTTCTGTGATGCAAAACCTTTCCCTGGAGAGTTTTATCCTAATTACCAAATTGCGCATTGCGAAGGGGCAAGCGTTTTTGATGCGAAAACCTCTTTTGAAGAAGGGTGCAAAGTCAGATGGACGTTATACTCAAAAATATCGCCTATGGTGAATGTTGATTATTCCTTTATTCGTGTGCCTGAATTTAAAGTTTGCAGCTATGAAACTACAGTAGAGAATGGTCGATTTGAAGCGTCAATACCAAGACGTTATGGATTCGCTTTTAAAGAAGGCTTAGCTAGAATAGATATTAAAAAAGCCTAAGTTATCTGTTTTAACTATCAAAATAAGGATTATTAATGTCAACTCAACCGCGTTTTGTACACCTTCGTACACACACCGATTTTTCAATGATTGATGGTATCGTAAAAGTGAAACCATTGGTCAAAGCGTGTGCAGCAAATAATATGGTCGCATTGGCATTAACCGATTTTACTAATTTTTGTGGCGTGGTGCGTTTTTATGGTGAAACCCTTTCTTCGGGGATTAAACCGATTATTGGTGCCGATGTTCATGTTAAAAGCGAGTTATGCGGTGAGGAATTATTTACGCTTACTTTACTTGCTAAGAACAATGAAGGCTATAAAAACATCACCTTATTGCTTTCAAAAGCCTATCAACGCGGCTATGTGGACTTGCCTTATATCGACCAGGAATGGTTGATTGAACACCGTGAGGGTGTAATTGTTTTATCGGGTGGCACACAAGGCGATATTGCAAAAAAACTCCTTAAAGAAAATAGCTCTGAGGCGGAAAGTGCGGTCAGTTTTTATCAAGAATTTTTCCCTGACCATTTTTATCTTTCGCTTTCTCGAACGGGTCGTCCTGATGAAGAACGTTATATTCAAGCTGCATTAAAGCTTGCTGAAACTCATGATTTACCGCTTGTGGCGACCAATGATGTGGTTTTTCTTGAGCCTGATGATTTTGAGGCGCACGAAATTCGTGTCGCTATTCATGATGGCTATACCCTAGACGACCCAAAACGTCCAAAACGCTATACCGAACAACAATATTTCCGTTCAGAAGAAGAGATGTGCGACTTATTTGCGGACATTCCTTCTGCACTTGAAAATACGGTATTAATAGCGCAACGCTGTAATGTCACTTTGCGTTTGGGCGAATATTTCCTTCCAAAATTCCCAACAGGCGACCTGAGTACGGAAGATTATTTGGTAATGAAATCCAAAGAAGGCTTGGAAGAGCGGTTGGCGTTTTTATTCCCCGATGAAAAAGTGCGGTCAGAAAGACGACCGGAATATGATGAGCGTCTTCAAGTCGAACTCGATGTGATCAACCAAATGGGTTTCCCTGGTTACTTCTTAATCGTCATGGAGTTTATCCAGTGGTCAAAAGACAATGATATTCCAGTAGGACCAGGACGGGGTTCCGGTGCGGGTTCATTGGTGGCTTATGCACTCAAAATCACCGATTTGGACCCCCTTGAATTCGATCTTCTTTTTGAGCGTTTCCTCAATCCAGAACGTGTTTCCATGCCTGATTTCGACGTGGATTTCTGTATGGATGGACGGGATCGTGTTATCGATCATGTGGCAGAAACCTATGGTCGCGGTGCCGTATCACAAATTATTACCTTCGGTACCATGGCGGCCAAAGCGGTAATTCGAGATGTGGGGCGCGTATTAGGCCATCCTTATGGCTTTGTGGATCGTATTTCGAAAATGATACCCCCGGATCCCGGCATGACCTTAGCCAAGGCTTTTGAGGCTGAACCGCAACTACAAACAGCATATGATTCAGATGAAGAAGTCAAAGCCTTGATTGATATGGCGCGTAAGCTAGAGGGTGTCACGCGAAATGCGGGTAAACACGCAGGCGGAGTGGTGATTTCCCCTTCTTTGATTACAGACTTTGCACCACTTTATTGTGACAATGAGGGGCTTCATCCTGTTACCCACTTCGATAAAAATGATGTGGAATATGCCGGCTTAGTGAAGTTTGACTTCTTAGGTTTGCGTACACTCACCATTATCAAATGGGCACTAGATATGATTAATGCCCGCCTTGCTCGTGAAGGCAAACCGCTAGTCGATATTGCAGCTATTCCATTAGATGATCCCGAATCCTTTGAGTTGTTGAAACGGTCAGAAACGACTGCTGTATTCCAGTTGGAATCGCGAGGGATGAAAGATTTAATTAAACGCCTTCAGCCAGACTGTTTTGAAGATATTATCGCGTTGGTAGCATTATTCCGCCCTGGTCCATTACAATCGGGCATGGTGGATAACTTTATTGACCGTAAACATGGTCGAGAAGAAGTGTCTTATCCTGACGCAAACTATCAACATGAAAGCCTTAAACCGATTTTAGAGCCAACTTACGGTATTATTTTGTACCAAGAACAAGTTATGCAGATTGCTCAGGTGCTAGCGGGTTATACTCTTGGTGGTGCGGACTTATTACGTCGTGCGATGGGTAAGAAAAAACCGGAAGAAATGGCGAAACAGCGCTCAGTGTTTAAAGAAGGCGCTGAAAAAAATGGTGTTGATGGCGAGCTTTCCATGAAGATTTTCGACTTGGTGGAAAAATTTGCTGGCTATGGTTTCAATAAATCGCACTCTGCCGCTTACGCATTGGTATCTTACCAAACCCTTTGGCTGAAAACCCATTTTCCTGCTGAGTTTATGGCAGCAGTAATGACCTCGGAAATGGATAATACCGATAAAATTGTTGGCTTGTACGATGAATGTTTACGTATGGGTTTAAAAGTCACCCCACCGGATATCAACGTAGGGAAACATCATTTCAGTGTGAATGAAAATGGTGAGATCGTTTACGGTATCGGTGCCATTAAAGGTGTGGGTGAAGGCCCAATTGATGCACTGATTACCGCTCGTAATGAAGGTGGGATTTTCAGAGACTTATTTGATTTATGTGCTCGCGTTGATCTGAAAAAAATTAACCGTCGTACCTTTGAAAGCCTGATTATGTCAGGCGCATTTGATAAGCTAGGGCCACACCGTGCGGCATTATCTAAGAATCTAGAAGATGCACTCAAAGCCTCTGATCAGCATGCAAAAGATGAGGCCATGGGGCAAACCGATATGTTCGGTGTGCTAACAGAAACACACGAAGAAGTGGAAAATGCTTATGCCCACACGCCACCTTACACAGAAAAACAAATTTTAGATGGTGAGCGTGAAACTCTAGGTTTGTATTTAAGCAGCCATCCAGTAAGTCGTTATTTAAAAGAGCTTTCTCATTACAGCTCTACGCGATTAAAAGATCTCACGCCAAACCGCCGTGGGCAAATTAGCACTGCAGCTGGTTTGTTGGTGGCAACGCGTTTTGCGACAACGAAAAAAGGCAATCGTATCGGTATCGCAACCATTGATGATCGATCAGGGCGTTTAGACCTCACCCTATTCGGCGAAAGCTTAGACCAATTCGGCGAAAAGTTGCAAAAAGATACGGTTGTGGTGGTATCTGGCCAGGTAAGTTTTGATGATTTTTCAGGCGGATTAAAAATGTCTGTACGGGATTTGATGACCTTGGATGAGGCGCGTTCCCGTTATGCGAAATCTTTGGCAATCAGTTTGTCAGAGGAGCAGATTAGTCCAAGTTTTATTAAGAAACTGAAAGAAATGTTAGAGCCTGTTAGTGGCGGGACTTTACCAATTAACGTATATTATCAAAGTGCAAAAGGCCGTGCATTATTGCGTTTAGGGATTCAATGGTCAATTACACCAACGGATGAGATTCTAACAGAATTGGTGAATTTGCTCGGTGAAAATGCAGTAGAGCTAGAATTCGGTTAATATTCCAGTAAGAGTGCGGTCAAAAAATCAGTGTTTTTTAACCGCACTTTAGGCGATATAAACAAAGCGAGAGATAAAATGGAAAAAATCATTATTGATGCAGACAGATTTTTACGCACCATTTCACGTATTTCCCATGAAATTATTGAAAAGCACCAAGATTTCAATAATGTGATTTTAGTTGGGGTAAAACGTCGTGGAGCAGAAATTGCAGAATTGATTCAACGTCGCATTGAAGAATTGAATGGTGTAAGTCTTCCAATGATGGAATTGGATATCACGTTTTACCGTGATGACTTAGAGTATGTTGAACCTGAAAATCCAACCCCTGTGTATAGCGGCGCCTCCAGTTATATGAATATTCAGGGTAAAGAAGTCATTTTGATCGATGATGTGCTATTCACTGGAAGAACCATTCGAGCGGCGATGGATGCGTTAACGGATTTTGGTCGAGCAGCTAAAATTGAATTGGTGATTTTAGTGGATCGCGGACATCGTGAATTGCCGATTCGGGCAGACTATGTAGGTAAAAATGTGCCGACCTCCCGTGATGAACAAGTTCAGGTGCGTACATTAAAATATGATGGTTGTTATGAAGTGGCATTATTGCCTAAATAACGATCAGCCTATTGTGAACCTTTGATAAAATTGATAATCTAACGAGCATTATCCTATTATTTTTTAAGACAACTAAAATGAAAAAATCAATGTTAAAATCTCTTTTATTTGCCATGATTGGTCTGTTTACTTTTTCTCAAGTACAAGCAGAAGAACGCGTTGTGGCGACCGTAAATGGTACACCAATTTTACAAAGTCAAGTGAATGCCGTAATGGGCAAGAAAGGTAGTCAACGTGCAGCATTAGATAAGATTATTGATGATATGCTGACAGAGAAAGCGATCAAAGAATCAGGTGTAAAAGTAAACCAAGCGGAAGTAAACCGTATCGTAGAAGATATTGCGGCGAAAAATGGTTTAACCTATGGTCAATTCTTAGATGCGCTCGATTATCAAGGCATTTCCTTAAATGCATTTAAACAACAAATCTCTCGCCAAATGTTAATGGCGGGTGTGCGTAACCATGCTATTCAAAATAGCGTAGATGTGACTCGCGAGCAAGTGGATGCATTGGGTAAACAAATGCTCGATGAAGCAAAAGCAAAAGGCACTGCACAAAAAGTGATGGGCAAAGAGTATGAAGTTCGTCATATTTTATTAAAATTAAACCCATTGCTGAATGATGCACAAGCTAAAGCAGAATTAGAACGTATTCGTAGCGAGATTATTTCTGGCAAAATGACATTTGCTGATGCGGCATTAAAATACTCTAAAGATTATTTATCTGGTGCGAATGGCGGAAGCTTAGGCTATGCTTTCCCAGAAGCTTATGTAGGTCCATTTGCAAAAATGGTTGAAACAACCCCACAAGGTACTATTTCTGCCCCATTTAAATCTGAATTTGGTTGGCATATTCTCGAAGTAACCGGTAGTCGTGATGGCGATAAAACAGAAGATGCCTATCGTCAAAAAGCTTACGAGCAAATCGTAAATAGCCAATTGCAAGAAGCAACCAAAGACTGGGTGAAAGCATTACGTAAAAATGCTGATATTCAATATTTCGATAAATAACAGAAAACGTTAGAATAAGGGGGCATTTTGCCCCTTTGTCGTTTTTATAAAATGAGTGACGCATGAAAAAATTTTTTGTCTTTTTACTGATTCTTCTGGTTGTTCTTAGCGGTGTTGGTTTTTGGGGTTATCAAAAACTAACGGAGTTTGTTCATACGCCGGTAAATGCTACTCAAGATCAATTGCTGACAATTGAGCGAGGAACTACGGGCAGTAAACTTGCTGCGTTATTAGAGCAGGAAAAAATTCTTGAGCATGCCGATTTATTACCTTGGTTATTGAAATTACAACCACAGCTCAACAAAGTGAAAGCAGGGACTTATTCTTTAACGGGCGTGAAAACGTTGCAAGATTTATTGGATATGATTAATTCTGGCAAGGAAGCGCAATTTAGTGTGAAGTTTATTGAGGGTAAGACGTTCAAGGAATGGCGTAAAAACCTTGAAAGCGCACCGCACTTAAAACAAACCTTGCAAGGTAAAACGGATAAAGAGATCATGGCGTTATTGGATATTCCAGCCGTTGCAAAAGCCGTTTCCGAATGGAATAACATGGAGGGGTGGTTATATCCAGATACCTATAATTACACCCCAAATTCGACTGATCTTGAATTATTAAAACGTTCAACGACTCGTTTACAAAAAGCCTTGGATAAAGCGTGGAATGAGCGCGATGAAAATCTCCCATTAGCGGATCCGTATCAGATGCTGATTTTGGCTTCTATTGTGGAGAAAGAAACGGGGATTGCAGAGGAGCGTCCACAAGTGGCTTCCGTATTTATTAACCGTTTAAAAACTAATATGAAACTACAAACTGACCCAACGGTGATTTATGGAATGGGTGAGAGTTATACCGGTAATATTCGTAAGAAAGATTTGGAAACGATAACTCCTTACAATACCTATATGATTGAGGGTTTACCACCAACACCGATTGCGATGGTGAGTGAGAGTGCTTTGCAGGCTGTGGCGCATCCAGCAAAAACGGACTTTTATTATTTTGTTGCCGATGGAAGTGGCGGCCATAAATTTACTCGTAATCTGAACGAGCATAATAAAGCCGTGCAAGAATATTTACGTTGGTATCGTAGCCAACAAAAAGGAGCCAACTAATGCAAGGCAAATTTATCGTGATTGAAGGGTTGGAAGGTGCAGGTAAAAGTACCGCCATGCAAACGGTGGTGGATACATTAAAATCCCTTGGTGTGAATGATATCGTATTTACTCGTGAGCCGGGTGGTACACCACTAGCAGAAAAATTGCGCCATTTAATTAAACATGAAACAGAAGAACCTGTTACGGATAAAGCGGAATTATTGATGCTTTATGCGGCACGAATTCAATTGGTAGAAAATGTGATTAAGCCAGCATTGGCAGAAGGTAAAATTGTGTTGGGTGATCGACATGATATGTCTTCACAGGCCTATCAAGGCGGCGGGCGTCAGTTTGACCAAACGCTTATGGCGAATTTAAAAAATATGGTATTAGGTGATTTTGAGCCTGATTTTGTACTGTATTTAGACATTGATCCTGCAGAAGGGCTTGCTCGAGCTAGAGGCCGTGGTGAATTAGACCGCATTGAACAACAAGGACTAGATTTCTTCCATCGTACCCGCCAACGTTATTTGGAATTGGTGCAGAACAACCTGAAAGCCGCCATTGTTAATGCAGGTCAGCCTTTGGAACAAGTACAAGCAGACATTCAAAGTGCGGTCAAAAATTGGTGGGTTTCACAAACAAAATGAGCGAACTTTATCCTTGGTTAGTGCCTACTTATCACAAAATTAGCCAAACTTTTAGCGAAGGTTTGGGGCATCATGCATTATTGATTAAAGCTGATCAAGGTCTCGGTGCTGAAGGTTTGTTTGAGGCTTTGACAAAACACATTATGTGTCAAACGCCAGATAATGCACCTTGTGGTCATTGTCATGCTTGCCATTTAATGGCAGCGCACAGTCACCCTGATTTTCATGTTTTAGCCTCTCAAGAAGGCAAAGACATTGGAGTTGATCAGGTACGGATGATTAATGAAGTTGTCAGCCAACACGCGCAACAAAACGGCAATAAATTAGTATATATTCAAGATGCAGAACGTCTTACGGAAGCGGCAGCGAATGCATTGCTCAAAACCTTGGAAGAGCCACGTCCGAACACGTATTTTTTATTGCAAACAGAACCTTCCTCTTCGTTGTTAGCGACTATTTACAGCCGTTGCCAAGTGTGGAATGTCCCTTTACCAACAGAAGCGGAAGCCTTAACCTGGCTTTCTTCTCAATTTCAGGCAGAAACATCAGAATTATTGACCGCACTTGCGATGAATTTAGGGCGTCCACTGTTAGCATTGGAAACACTCCAGCAAGGATTAATTGAACAACGGAAGAATTTCCTACGCCAATTTTGGCTTTTTTATCGTCGTCGTTCGCCTTTGGAAATTTTGCCTTTCTTTGAAAAAGAACGCACCGTCCAGCAAATGGATTGGATTTTAGCGTTTTTAAGCGATGCTATTAAATACAAACTCGAAATACAAAGTGGCTGGCAAACACTCGATCTTAAAACAGGTGTAACTCAATTTGCAGACGAGCAAACAGCTCTTGGGTTATTAACCGCAAATAAAATTATGCAAAAAGTACGCTCGGATTTACTTACCATTAATGGTGTTAATACAGAATTAATGTTACTAGATGGTTTGACGAAATTAATTACCGATGTATTTAAGGACTAAATAAATTATGTTTATCGTAGATTCCCATTGTCATTTAGATGCATTGGATTATGAAAATTTACACAAAGATATTGCTGATGTAGTGACCAAAGCCAATGCACGAGATGTGAAGCATTTATTGGCGATTGGCGTAACATTAAGCCGTTTTGAAAAAGCTTACCCTGAGTTAGCAAAATTTCCGAATGTGTCTTTGGCTTGCGGTGTGCATCCACTAGATCTTGAAGAAGAACCTTACGATGCCGATCGTTTATTACGTTTATCCCAAGATAAAAAAGTGATCGCAATTGGCGAAATTGGTTTGGATTATTATTACAGTGCAGATAATAAGGCATTGCAGCAAACGGTTTTTGCTGATCAAATCAGAATTGCTAATGAAGTGGATAAACCCGTGATTATTCATACGCGTTCAGCACCAGAAGATACCATTGCCATGTTGCGTGAGCACCATGCAGAAAAGTGCGGTGGATTAATTCATTGTTTTACAGAAACCTTGGATTTTGCGAAAAAGGCACTTGATTTAGGTTTTTACATCTCTTGTTCTGGCATTATTACCTTTAAAAATGCGGAAAGTATTCGAGAAGCCATTCGTTATGTACCGGCAGATCGTTTGTTAGTTGAAACGGATTCGCCTTATTTAGCACCCGTGCCTTATCGTGGTAAAGAGAACCAACCTGCCTATACACGTGAAGTGTGTGAGTATGTGGCAGCGTTAAAAGGGCTGTCTATGGAAGAATTTGCGCAAATTAGTACACAAAACTTCGAGCGTTTATTTAAAATTAATGTACAATAAATCATCGATTTAAATGAGAGAGTTTTATGCGTAAGTTTTTTAAATACTTTTTATTTTTAGTGGTCTTTGTTTTCCACGGCTTTATGTTCGCCGTGGTGGACTACGTTTTCCCACACTATGATGTAACGCGAGTAACCGGTGTGGAAGTGAAACGTGTGGATAAAGATGGCCCGATTACAAAATCGAATCCGGCTGATGGTCCAACACGCGATGTGTATTTTATTAATACACAAAATGATGATGGCAAAATCATGGTGTATCGTAATGAAGATACCCGTTGGGGTTTTCCATTCTATTTCAAATTTGGTTCAGCGAACTTACAGGCTCAAGTTCAAGCCTTGGGTAATGAAAACAAATTAGTACAAATCAAGTATTACGGTTGGCGTATGACGATGTTCGATGAATATCGCAATGCCGTTGCGGTGAAAGAAATCAGTGGCGATGTGACACCAAGCCATCCGATTTTATCTTGGGTATTCTATGCTTTCTTATTAGTTACTCTTTTCCTTTCTATACAATTTGTACGTGGCTGGTTCGACAGCGAAAATTAGCGTTTCTCAAATGGGGCGTCATAGAACGCCCTCACAATTTAATAATAACATTTCTAACCTAAAAACCAGCGGTAAATTAACCGCACTTTAAAACCAATAAAGAGAACATTATGAGCTTATCTGCAGCGATTTTTATTTTAATCGTATTAATTATTGTCAGTGCAATCTTGTCATCAGCCGAGATTTCTCTCGCGGGTGCAAGACGCATTAAACTACAAACGTTGGCCAATGAAGGCAATATCAAAGCGGAGAAAGTTTTAAAATTACAGGAACAGCCAGGGCGTTTCATTACTGTAGTACAAATTGGACTTAATATGGTTGCCGTACTTGGTGGTGTGATTGGTGAAGCAACCATTAGTCTTCACTTACAGAGTTTTTTACATGAATACACCACGGCTGAATGGGTTGAGCCAGCCTCCTCTTGGATTGCCTTTTTCATGGTAACCATAACATTTGTTTTATTAGCCGATTTAATTCCGAAACGCCTCGCACTGATTAATCCTGAAGGTGTTGCACTGCGGACTATTGGCATTATGCAAGCCTTTATTTTCTTATTGAAACCCATTGTATGGTTTTTTGATGGTCTTTCTAATATCTTCTTCCATTTAATGGGGGTATCCACTAAGCGCGAAGACAATATGACATCAGAAGACATTGTGGCTATCGTAGAGGCTGGAGCGGAAGCAGGTGTGCTAAAAACACAAGAGCATTATTTGATTGAAAACATTTTTGAGATGCAAGAGCGCACCGTGTCTTCAACCATGACGACCCGTGAAAATATCGTATTTTTAGACCGCACTTTTACTCGTCAGGAAGTGTTGAATACCTTATCGGCAGACTCTCATTCTAAATTAGTGATCTGTGATAATGGCTTGGATAAGATTTTAGGTTATGTGGAATCACATACCTTATTAACACTCTATCTTCAACAAGAAGTAGTGGATTTAACGGATAGCCGTTTATTGCGTAAAGCGTTATTTATTCCAGATACGCTGTCGTTATACGAAGTATTGGAGTTGTTTAAATCCACAGGTGAAGATTTCGCCATTATCGTCAATGAATATGCACTGGTTGTGGGGTTAATTACTTTAAACGATGTGATGAGTATTGTGATGGGCGAATTGGTTTCTAACGAAGAAGAACAAATTGTCAGCCGTGATGAAAACTCTTGGTTGATTGATGGTGCGACCCCTCTTGAAGATGTGATGCGTGCTTTAGATATTGAATCTTTCCCTGATGAAGAAAATTATGAAACCATCAGTGGCTTTATGATGTATATGCTACGCAAAATCCCGAAAAAAACTGATTTTGTGTTATACGATAAATATAAATTTGAAGTTATTGATACTGAAAACTTCAAAATTGATCAAATTTTAGTTTCGATTGTCAAAGACAACGGCGTGAGCAAAGAATCAGCGTAGTGCTAGGCGTTTCCTTGCTTAATCCCCTATTCTAAGTATAATTAACGGCGGTTTTAACCGCCTATAAATAAGGAAAATTTAATGTTTAAAAAAATCTCGGTATTCTTTGTGGCAGTAATGCTTGCGGGTTGTTCTTCGATTTCAGATATGACCTCTTACATTCCATTTATAGGTAAAGACAAAAAGGTCATTGATTTAGATAAAGATAAAATCGACCAAAAATCTTATGCCGCCGCTTATGAAGCCACTGTGGCAACGTATAAAGATCGTGTAACAAAAAATTTCTTTGTGGATAATTTTGCAAGTGGTGCGAATGACTGGTATCTCGGTCGTATTGTTGTACCAATCAAGCAAATTCAAGATAAACTCTACACAGGTGGTCATGATTCTGATGTGTATGCTTACTATAGCGGTGTGTTACATGCAGAAGCATTACAAACTAACTTCAGCCGTTTAAGTGCAAATTGTTGGCAAAAAGTGGATTCGCCAAGTGTGACGCAAGGGATCTACGATGCAATGCGTGATTTGCAAAAAGGCAAAGAGCGCGGTGAAAATGACGCCTACATTTCCCAAGGTAGCGAAATGCTACTCAAAGCCTGTACCGGCCAATAATCAATTTGAGCTGTTGATGAGAGACCTCATCAGCAGCTTTTCTTTTTTTAAATCATCAATGTGAAGGAGCAAGAATGTTAGAACTTTCGGAAAGCAACATTCATTTAAATGCTACGGCAACAAATAAGCTGCAAGCTATTGAAATGGCTGCAAGTGCGTTGGAGCAAGCTGGTAATGTTGAACAAGGCTATTTACAAGGCATGCTTGGACGTGAACAACAAACCTCCACTTTTTTAGGCAATGGGATTGCGATTCCACACGGTACATTAGAAACCCGTTCGATGGTGAAAAAAACTGGTGTGCAAGTTTTCCAATTTCCACAAGGTATTGAGTGGGGAGAAGGTAATATTGCTTATGTTGTGATTGGTATTGCTGCCCGTTCTGATGAGCATCTTGCTTTACTTCGTCAATTAACGCATGTTTTAGGTGATGAAGACACTGCAGCACAGTTAGCGACATTAACAGATGTTGAAAAATTCCGAGCTATTTTGTTAGGTGAAAGCGATGCTTTTAGCATTACAGAAGAAACATTAAGTTTAGATATTGAAACGCAAAGTTTGCTCACCCTTACCGCCATCAATGCAGGTAAATTACAACAGCAAAGTGCGGTTGAAAATAGCTTTGTTTCTGAAGTGGTATCCAATTCTGCTCTGCCACTTGGCAAAGGTCTATGGGTAACCGATGCTGTCTCAGGTAACGTGAAAAATGCGTTGGCATTCAGTCGTGCGAAAACCATTTTTAATCATAATGGCAAAGCGGTGAAAGGCGTGTTGACGATTTCGGCTGTCAGTGACCAAATCAATGAGACATTAGCACGTTTATTGGATAATGAAGTACAAAATATTTTATTAAGTGGTAATACGCAGCAAATTTTGACCGCACTTAATGGCGGTAAAGTGCCAGTTTCATCAGCTGCTCAATCTGAAGACCAAATCGCGACAGGTGCAGTGATTGGTATCTTTACTATTCGTAATGAACATGGTTTGCACGCTCGCCCAAGTGCGGAGCTCGTCAATGAAGTGAAAAAATTCACCTCCAAGATTACGGTACAAAATCTTACTCGAGAAACCGCACCAGTTAGTGCAAAAAGTTTAATGAAAATCGTGGCATTGGGTGTAACTCAAGGTCATCGCTTACGTTTTGTTGCGGAAGGTGATGATGCGAAACAAGCTATTGAAGCCTTAGGTAAGATCATTGCGAGTGGGCTTGGCGAAAGCGTATCAGCTGTGCCACCTGCTGAACCTGATACCATTGAAGTAAGCAGTGAGCACGCACCACAAATTCACGAAGAAAAAACAGGCTTACCAGCCGATGCCATTGAAGCGGTATTTATGATTCGCAATGAACACGGTTTACACGCTCGTCCAAGTGCCGTGCTCGTTAATGAAGTGAAAAAATATAATGCGTCTGTTGCGGTACAAAACTTAGATCGTGATACCCAATTAGTCAGTGCAAAAAGTCTAATGAAAATTGTGGCGCTCGGTGTCGTGAAAGGTCACCGCTTACGTTTTGTGGCGAGTGGTGAAGAAGCTCAACAAGCGATTGACGGTATTGGTGCAGTCATTGAAAGCGGTTTAGGTGAAGGTAAGGAGTAAGTGATGGCAAAAGTAGCAACAATTACCTTAAATGCCGCTTACGACTTAGTCGGGCGTTTGCCGCGTATTGAAATCGGCGAAGTGAATACTGTTGAAACGCTCGGTCTTTTCCCTGCCGGAAAAGGCATTAATGTTGCCAAGGTGTTGAAAGACTTGAGCGTAGAGGTGGCCGTTGGTGGCTTCTTAGGGGAAGATAACGTCGGTGATTTTGAAACCTTATTTAAAAAACAAGGCTTGGAAGACAAATTTCACCGCGTTGCGGGCAAAACTCGCATTAACGTAAAAATTACGGAAACCGAAGCGGATGTAACAGACTTAAATTTCTTAGGTTATCAAATCACTCCAGAAGCTTGGCAGCAATTTACAGCAGATTCATTAGCGTATTGCCAAAACTTTGATATTGTTGCGGTATGTGGCAGTTTACCGCGAGGTGTGAGTCCTGAATTGTTCGCGGATTGGCTTAATCAGTTGCATAAAGCTGGTGTGAAAGTCGTATTAGATAGCAGTAATGCCGCACTCGCGGCTGGTTTGAAAGCGCATCCTTGGTTGGTGAAACCAAATCATCGCGAATTAGAAGCGTGGATTGGTCATCCGTTAAATTCTCTTGATGAAATTATTGCAGCGGCTAAAAAACTTAAAGCAGAAGGCATTGCTAATGTGATTATTTCGATGGGGGCAGACGGTTCTTTATGGCTGAGTGATCAAGCTGTTATTCAAGCTCAACCACCTAAATGTAAAAATGTGGTGAGCACTGTAGGCGCAGGCGATTCTATGGTAGCTGGCTTAATTTATGGTATCGAAAAAGGCTTATCTCAAGCGGAAACTTTAGCGTTTGCAAGTGCTGTTTCTGCCTTTGCTGTTTCGCAAAGCAATGTGGGCGTGAGTGATATCGTCTTGCTTGAGCCAATTCTGGCGAATGTCAAAATTTCTGTGATTGAAGGATAATGTAATGAATTTGTTTTTAACTCAATCTCCGCAAATTGGTGCGGCAAAAGCCTATTTACTTCGCCAAGTATTGAGCGTGGCAGCGAAAAAAGCCAATCATACAGTGGTTGAACAAGCCAAAGAGGCGGATTTAGTGATTGTTTTCGGGTCTAGTTTGCCAAACTCTGCTGATCTTGTGGGCAAAAAAGTCTTTTTAGTCAATGAAGACGCGGCAATTGCTTCTCCTGAAGTCATGCTGACGAATGCGCTTAATCAAGCAGTGGACTATGTTCAACCAGTTCAAAGTGCGGTTGGATTTAGCGGCGTTTCTGACGTCAAAAATATTGTCGCGGTGACAGCTTGTCCGACGGGGGTTGCGCATACCTTTATGTCTGCTGAAGCCATTGAAACCTATGCAAAAAAACAAGGGTGGCAGGTCAAAGTGGAAACCCGTGGCCAAGTGGGCGCAGGTAATGAAATTACTCCTGAAGAAGTTGCAGCAGCAGATTTAGTCTTTGTTGCAGCCGATATTGATGTGCCGTTAGATAAGTTCCAAGGAAAACCGATGTATCGTACGTCGACCGGTTTAGCGTTAAAGAAAACAGCACAGGAATTCGATAAGGCATTTAAAGAAGCGAAAATTTACGAAGGTGGCTCAGCAAAATCTTCTGCAAAATCAGAAGAAAGTGGCGAGAAAAAAGGTGTTTATAAACATTTGATGACCGGGGTATCCCACATGCTGCCATTGGTGGTTGCCGGTGGTTTATTAATCGCGATTTCCTTTATGTTTGGTATCGAAGCCTTCAAAGATGAAACAATTTTCCATGGTATTCCAAAAGCCTTAATGGATATCGGTGGCGGTGCAGCATTCCACTTGATGATTGCAGTATTTGCCGGCTATGTGGCCTTTTCTATCGCAGACCGTCCTGGACTTGCGGTAGGTCTCATTGGCGGTATGTTAGCCACCACAGCAGGTGCAGGGATTTTAGGTGGGATTATTGCCGGTTTCTTAGCGGGTTATGTGGTGAAAGGATTAAATGCAACCATTAAATTGCCGGCAAGTTTAACTTCCTTAAAACCGATCTTAATTCTCCCGCTCTTTGGTACCTTGATTGTTGGCCTTGCTATGATTTATGTGATTAACCCACCGGTTTCACAAATTATGACGACCTTAAGTGATTGGTTAAAATCCATGGGGGAAGTCAATGCGATGGTCTTCGGTGCGATTATCGGTGCCATGATGTGTATTGATATGGGTGGTCCAGTAAACAAAGCGGCTTATACGTTCTCCGTGGGAATGTTAGCCTCTCAAGTTCACACCCCAATGGCCGCCGCTATGGCCGCTGGTATGGTGCCACCAATTGGTATGGCGATTGCAACTTGGATTGCGCGAAGTAAATTTACCAGTAATCAACGTGATGCAGGTAAAGCTTCTTTTGTCTTAGGCTTGTGCTTTATCTCTGAAGGGGCATTACCGTTTGTGGCTGCCGATCCATTACGTGTGATTATTAGCTCGGTTATTGGTGGTGCAACTGCCGGTACCATTTCAATGGCATTAAATATTTCTCTGCAAGCACCACATGGTGGTTTATTTGTGATTCCATTTGTTTCTGAGCCATTACTCTACTTAGGGGCAATCGCAACGGGGGCATTATTAACCGGTGTGGTTTACGCGGTGATTAAACCAAAGGCGACAGAATAGCCAATTCTTTGATTAAAAAAGTGCGGTAATTTTTAACCGCACTTTTCATTTATCAGGTATAATTACAATGATTTAGGGAGAAATTATGGATAAATACAATAAACTCCGCATTGAATGGGATTGTCGTCGAGGTATGCTTGAGCTGGATAAAATCATCATGCCTTTTTATAAAGCGCATTTTGACCAATTAACTGACGACAAAAAAGATATTTTTATTCGTTTACTTGCCGCCACGGATTTACAACTTTTTTCGTGGTTTTTTAATGGCAGTCAATCAGACGATGCCGAAGTGCAAGCGATGGTTGAATATATCCAAGATGTGCAGAAAACGAATATCCGTTAATTTTTTTGAAATTTTTTATACATAAGGAACTTTTCAATTTTAACTCTGTCTGATAAAGCAACAATAGCTTGCTGTCTTGAATATATGAAGGCGTGTTAGACGTAGCATAGGAGATATATGGCTGAACAGCTAACAGATCAGGCTTTGGTAGAAAGAGTGCAGCAAGGCGATAAAAAAGCCTTTAATTTATTGGTTTCTCGTTATCAAAATAAAGTAGCCGGACTTTTAACCCGCTACATTTCTCATAACGACATTCCAGATGTTGTACAAGAATCCTTTATTAAGGCCTATCGTTCCATTGAATCTTTTCGGGGCGATAGTGCATTCTACACTTGGCTATATCGAATTGCCGTTAATACGGCAAAGAATTACTTAACGGCACAGGGGCGCCGTCCACCGAGCGAAGATATTTTGGCTGAAGATGCCGAAAGCTACGATGTGGGAACCCATCTACGTGATGTAGATACCCCTGAAAATGAAATGTTATCTAGCGAATTAGAAAAAGTGGTATTCGATACCATTCACAGTTTGCCAGAAGATTTAAGAACCGCGATTACCTTGCGTGAGCTTGAAGGGTTAAGTTACGAAGAAATCGCAGAAATAATGGATTGCCCAGTAGGCACTGTACGTTCTCGCATTTTCCGTGCTCGGGAAGTGATTGAGAACAAAATACAACCGCTTATGCAACGTTAAAATAAAGTCGGAGTTTATAAAATGCAAAAAGAGTTACTTTCAGCCTATATGGATGGAGAAGAAGTCAGTGCCGAGTTGACGGAACAACTTTGTCAGGATAAAGATTCACAAGAATCTTGGGCGGCGTATCACACAGTAAGAGCAGTTATGCGTAAAGAGTCACCAGTATTATTAGGTGCTGATTTTACGGCGAAAATGGCTGATTTAATTGAATTAGAAGAAGTAAAACACGTTGAGATTACTGTTTCTCAACCAACACCTGAAGAAGCAGACAGCTTACCATTCGTGCAAAAATTAAAAGCATTCTTTGCACCAATGACACAAATTGCGGTGGCTGCAGGTGTGTGTTTAGTGGCAGTAGTAGGCGTGCAATCATTTAATGCGAAAAGCACGTCGGTTACACCAGAAAACCCTGTTTTACAAACCTTACCATTTAACAGTTCAGTTCAAGAAGTAAGTTACAACGCTCCGACCAAAGATGTAGCCACTTCGGAACAGGTTGAACAAAAAAATCGCCGTATTGGTACGATGTTACAAAACTATGAATTACAGCGTCGTATGCATGCAGATAGCTTAAATGTGGGTAGCAACCAAGCGAAATAATTACAGCAATTAATCGATAATTCACCACCTTAGGCGTGGTGAATTTTTTTATGGATCAATTGATTTATTTATGAAAAAAACGTTTCTCAAATTAACCGCACTTTTAGGCTTATTCTTCTTGCCTTTTACGGCATTTGCAGAAGAGCCAATTCAGTCATTAAATAAAATGTCGCAAGCCATGCGAGATTTAAATTATGAGATTGCTTTTGTGCAAACGACACCAACGAATATGGACTCGTTCCGTTATCGTCATATTAAGCAAGGGCAAAAAGTGTATGCACAGTTGGTGACATTAGATGGTGAGCAGCAAGAAATCATCCAGCGCGGTAATTTAGTCAGCTATTTCCAGCCAGGTTCACGTGCTTTCACCATTAACAGTGGTGAGATTGTGGATGCGCTTCCGGCAGTGATTCGTACTGATTTTAGCAAGCTGAGTCAGAATTATGACTTTATTAAGCTTGGAAAAGACCGAATTGCAGGTCGATTTGTCGATACCATTCGCATTGTGCCAAAAGATGATTTTCGCTATCAATACCTCGTTTTCTTAGATGAAGAAAATAGTTTGTTATTGCGTGGTGATATGCTTGATCGCGAAGGCAAGTTATTGGATCAATTCCGCGTGGTGACGTTATATATCGATGATCGTCTACGTGGTTTAACCGATTACCTTAATAAAGTCTCGATGCCGCCACTTTTAAGTGAAGGGAAACAGGAATCATCTCTTTCAATCAATTGGAAAACTGATTGGTTACCGCAAGGGTTTGATTTAATTCGTCAAAATCAAGATGTGATGGATGGTGAAGTGATTGAAAATGCGTTATTTAGTGACGGTCTTTTCACTTTCACACTTTATATCAATAAAGCAGATAGCACTGCTGCAAAAGAAAACACGTGGAAACAAGGGGCTTACACGATTTATAGTGAAGTCATGGGCGACAAAGAAATTACCTTTATCGGACAGCTTCCCATTGCCGCAGCGAAACGAATTGTACAAGGTGTAACATTCCTAAAATAATTCAGTAGCAGTAAGAAAGTTGCTATTTTGTTTCCCCTTGCTATACTTTCTTCACCTAATGGATTTTGATAGCTAAACCCCGTCCTGCGGGGTTTTGTTTTATCAAGTGCGGTCATTTTTCTTAAGGTTTTTACAATGAATAATCCCCTTCCTCTTCTTGGCATCACAGGTTACAGCGGTAGTGGCAAAACCACATTGCTGGAAAAATTGCTTCCTCAATTAATTAAAAAAGACCTACGTGTTTCAGTGATTAAACACAGTCATCACAACGCTCATGTGGATAAAGAAGGAAAAGACAGTTGGCGCATGAAAGAGGCGGGGGCTGCGCAAGTTATTATGGCTTGTCATAATCGCTGGGCATTGATGACAGAAACCCCTCAAGAGCCGGTTTCATTAACCTATTTAAGCCAACAATTTGATTGTCATTTAACGGATTTAGTTTTGGTGGAAGGATTTAAACAAGAACCCATTCCAAAGATTCTGTTGCATCGACAAGAGATGACAAAACCGTTGCCGGAATTAGATGAAAACGTGTTGGCTTTAGCAACCGATTATTCGCTTGAAACTGACCGCACTTTATTAGATATTAATCACATTGAACAAATTGCTGAGTTTATTTATCAATGGTGGAAAAAGACGCAGTAATAGAACGTCAGCATTATAAAGGGCTGGCTTGGGTGGCTTCCATGGCTTTGTTTATGCAAAGCTTGGATGCGACTATTTTAAATACTGCCTTACCCACCATCGCAACAGATCTGCAAACCCCCGTCTTTGAAATGCAAATGGCGATTATCGCCTATTCTCTTGCCGTAGCCTTATTTATTCCTTTAACTGCTTGGGCGGCAGCTAAATTTGGTACGCTTACTGTTTTCCGCTCAGCAGTTTTTACCTTTGTATTCGGTTCAGTCGCTTGTGCGATGGCAACCTCTCTCGAAACTCTTGTACTTGCACGGATTCTTCAAGGTATTGGCGGGGCATTTATGATGCCTGTCGCTCGCCTTGCGATTATTCAAACCGTACCGAAAAATCAATTAATTAATGCCTGGAATTTAATGGCTACAGCAGGACTCATCGGCCCGATTCTTGGCCCGATTTTAGGTGGTTGGCTTGTGGTGCATACGTCATGGCATTGGATTTTCTTAATCAATATTCCTATTGGTATGTTAGGCTTCTGGGCGGCGGCTAAAGTGATGGGAAATCATAAGGGCAGTGCAAATAAGTTAGACTGGACAGGCTTTTTGCTCTTTGCATTTGGTTTAGTTGGCTTAACGCTCGGGCTTGATTTACTCGGCGAAAGTCACCGTGACAATATGACTACATATAGTGCATTGTCGATTGGTATTGCATTATTGGTGGCCTATTATTTTTATGCAAAAGGTAATGAACGTGCCATTTTGCCTTTATCTCTTTTCAATACAAGAACATTTCGATTAGGCATTGCAGCCAATATCTTTATCCGTCTTTCCGGTTCGGCTGTGCCGTTCTTATTGCCATTAATGTTCCAACTTTCTTTTGGCTATTCAGCTGAAGAGTCAGGCTGGTTGCTTGCACCCATTGCGCTAATGTCTGTCGTATTTAAACGTTTTATTGGGCATATCTTAAATATCTTAGGTTATAAAACCACGTTAATTTTATCGTCACTTTTAATGGCTGGTTCAACAGTTTCCATGTCATGGCTTGATACCTCATCATCCACAACATGGATTATATGTAATTTGATGTGGTACGGTGCTTGCATGTCGATGATTTTTAGTTCAATTAATACACTTACTGTTGGCGATCTATCACAGGAAGAAAGTGGTACAGGTTCAACCTTGCTGAGTATTGTGCAACAAGTGGGAATTGGCTTTGGTATCGCTGTGGCATCTATTATTTTGACGTTATACCGTCAATTTGTTGGTAATGAAGGGGATGCGTTACAACATGCTTTCAGTTACACGTTTCTGACGACTTCCATTTTTGCGATCGCATTAGTTTGGATATTGAGTTATTTACGCAAAACAGATGGAGATCATTTGCGGAAAAAACGCTGATATTGAATGCCTTAGTCTAATTTGTTATAAGAAAGATCTTTTTCTTATTTCGTAAAAGTTTGATTTGCTTATATCTTAGGTAAAATTTTATATTTATGTTTGGGTGTTACACCCGATTAAAGAAGGAAAACTTATGAAATTAAAAGCGACCTTAACTCTTATTGCAGCCAGTTTGTTTTTAGCTGCTTGTGATCAATCTGGTTCTGCGGCAAAAGAAAATGCAAAAGCAGAAACAGCAAAACCTTCAGGTAATAACACATTTGTGTACTGTACAGCGAAAGCACCACTTAGCTTTAGCCCTGCATTGGTAATGGAAGGCACATCTTACAATGCGAGTTCACAACAAGTGTATAACCGTTTGGTTGAGTTCAAAAAAGGTTCGACTGACCTTGAGCCAGCCTTGGCTGAAAGTTGGGAGATCAGTGATGATGGTTTAACTTATACGTTCCATTTGCGTAAAGGAGTGAAATTCCATACGACAAAAGAATTTACGCCAACACGTGATTTTAATGCGGATGATGTGGTCTTTTCTTTCCAACGTCAATTAGATCCTAACCACCCTTATCACAACGTGTCGAAAGGGACTTATCCGTATTTCAAAGCGATGAAATTCCCAGATTTATTAAAATCAGTTGAGAAAGTGGATGACAATACCGTTCGTATTACTTTGAATAAAAAAGATGCGACTTTCTTAGCAAGTTTGGGTATGGACTTTATTTCTATTTATTCCGCTGAATATGCAGATGCGATGTTGAAAGCGGGTAAACCAGAAACAATCGATAACAAACCAGTAGGTACAGGTCCGTTTATTTTTGTGGATTACAAAACTGACCAAGCGGCACAATATGTAGCAAATGAAACCTATTGGAAAGGTCGTACACCGCTTGATCGTTTAGTCATCAGCATCGTACCAGATGCGACCACGCGTTATGCGAAGTTACAAGCGGGTTCTTGTGATTTAATTTTATTCCCGAATGTGGCGGATTTAGCCAAAATGAAAACTGATCCAAAAGTACAGCTTTTGGAACAAAAAGGTTTGAACGTGGCATATATCGCATTCAATACGGAAAAAGCACCGTTTGATAACGTGAAAGTGCGTCAAGCATTGAACTATGCGGTGGACAAAAAAGCGATTATTGAAGCGGTTTATCAAGGTGCAGGCACGGCAGCGAAAAATCCATTACCACCAACAATTTGGAGTTATAACGACGAAATCCAAGATTATCCGTATGATCCAGAGAAAGCGAAACAGCTTTTAGCGGAAGCAGGTTATCCAAACGGTTTTGAAACGGACTTCTGGATTCAACCAGTGGTGCGTGCGTCTAACCCAAATCCAAAACGTATGGCTGAACTTGTGATGGCTGACTGGGCAAAAGTTGGTGTAAAAGCAAATCCAGTAACGTTTGAATGGGCAGATTATCAAAAACGTGCTAAAGCAGGTGAATTAACGGCTGGTATCTTTGGTTGGTCAGGCGATAACGGTGATCCGGATAACTTCCTTTCTCCGTTACTTGCAAGTGCTAACGCTGGCAACTCAAACTTTGCTCGTTTCAAAAATGCAGAATTTGATGCCCTATTAGATAAAGCGATTGGCTTAACCAATAAAGATGAGCGCGCAGCGCTTTATAAACAAGCACAAGTGATTTTCCATGAGCAAGCGCCATGGATTCCAGTGGCGCACTCTGTTGGTTTCGCACCACTTAGCCCTCGCGTAAAAGGCTACGTACAAAGCCCATTCGGCTATGATGCGTTTTATGGCGTGAGTGTTGATGGTAAATAATTAACGGACTATACTAGCCCTTGCAGTTGCAAGGGCTTTTTGTTTTCAAGTAAAAGGAGAAAGAAAATGGACTTACATGATATTCGTGAGGATTATTGCAAACAGGCGCTTTCTCAGCATGATTGCGATCCCAATCCAATAAAACAATTTGAAAAATGGCTCAACGAAGCGATTACGGCTAAAGTCAATGAGCCAACAGGTGTTAATGTTGCGACAGTCAATGAAGATGGTCGGCCAACAAGTCGAATGGTGCTGTTGAAAGAAGTGAACGAACAAGGTTTTGTATTTTTCACAAATTATCACAGCCGAAAAGGTCGTGCCATAGAGCATAATCCTTTCGTCGCCTTGACATTCTTTTGGCCCGAATTAGAACGTTCTGTTCGTATTGAGGGCAAAGCTAAAAAAATCTCGCCTGAACAATCAGATGAATATTTTGCGACTCGCCCTTACACCAGCCGAATTGGTGCTTGGGCCAGCGAGCAAAGTGCGGTCATTTCTAGCCATAAATCTTTATTAGCGAAAGCTGCTCTAATTGCAGCAAAACACCCATTAAACGTACCTCGCCCACCACATTGGGGCGGTTATCTTGTGATTCCTGATCGCATCGAATTCTGGCAAGGTCGTCCAAGTCGTTTACATGACAGAATTTGTTATTTATTCAATGATGGAAAATGGGAGAGAGAAAGATTATCACCGTAAGCGCCTTGAGATAATCCAGTTTTTGTCATCTTTAATGGAAATCACATTGTTCTTGATTGAATTGAGCAATAGAGGAGGAGGCAAGGATTGTTTCATTTATTGTTGTGGGATTACTATTGCTAGTGGTTGGCTATTTTGCACCGATACCACCAAAGAATAAAATTGCAGCAACAGAAAACCAGGGATAGATTAGAAAGTAAAGAGCGGTCATTTTTTAGATAAAATGATATAGCTAAAAATTAGACCGCTTAGATATCTAAAGACTCAAACTGGAACTTAGTTGTTGGTTAAAAACATAATTTGTATCGGTAAAGTCACAACATCTAAGAGTAACGCTAAAGGTGTGAGACCCACAGCTTTTACTACGCCTTCTGCTTGAGAAGAGGTTTTATATCTTATATTTGATGTTTGTTGTTTTAACTTAAACGGTAATGATTTAGCTAGTTGTTTACTTGGGCGATGAATTTGTGCTTTGTCTGTTAATGAATAAATATCACCTGTAAGTTCTAAGTTTTTAGCACAGGAAGCTTCATTACACATGAAGCCGAGTTTCTTCATTTTTCCTTTTTCTAATTCATTCGTTACTTTGTATTGTAATGAAAAATCAGCTTTCACATACTTGAGTTCTGTATCATCTTTCGAGATAACTTCGATGGCATTATTTATATAAAAAGGATTACTGAATTTAGCATTGGTCAGTTTTTGAATTTCTTCTGAGCTTGTTTCATGCAAATGAATAAGATATTTTTTTCCAAAAATGAGCACTTTGCCAGAGTTTTTATCTTGTCCTAATGCAATAATTTCATCGCTATCAATAGTTTTCTCTCTTGTTACTGTTTCGATTTTATCGCCAGTTGCAAGATCATTTGTGTTTGTCCAAAGTGTGGAGGTTGCACAGCCAGAAAGCATAGCACCTAATCCAATAATAAAAACTAGTTTAGTTAAAATGTTTTTCATAGAAAATTCCTATTGCTAATCTATATAGGTTATTGAAATTACAGCTTTTTGCGTAAGAATTCAATCTATTTTTTACAAGGTCATAAAAAACAACCGCACTTTGATTCCTCAACCAAAGTGCGGTTTATTTTTACGTTATTTTTATTTACCGATGATTTCTGCTAAATCAACTTTGCGGTTTTCGTAACGAGAACGGGTACATGCATCGGCTGTGGCGATGGCGGCACGGGCAGCTTCACCGGTGAGTAATTTTACAAATTCCTCAGTTGGTTCCATACCATGAAGAATATCGTTTAAATAACGCATTTCTTTTTTCATGATAGAACTCAACCAGAGCGGTGTACGTTTGCCTGGTTTACCGTATTGAATCGCACCGTCCATTTCTGTGCTGTTGTAAATACGGGTACGGTCATCATCTTCTTCTTGGGTTTCGTGAATGAGGAAATAGGTGTCTTTTCCATCCACGCGAAGGGTGCCTTTGGTATTGTACATATCAAGTTTGATCGCACCTTTTTCCCCTTGGATTAATACATAATGCTCACCCCAACGGAAAGCGGAACCCCATTCTAGAACAGCAAAACGATTGTCATCGTATTCCATGGTGACAAAAATCATATCGTCTTCATCACCAAATTTTTCGCCTTTGTGTGCAACATTGGCGGCTGCCATGGTAACGGTTTTTGGCATGCCCCCCATAATGAATTGTACGCAGTCTAATTCGTGAATATGGTGGTATAAGTGGCCGCCAGATTTTTCACGGATTTTTTTCCATGAAATGGTTGGTTGTTGTTCTTCCCAGCCGTTACGTGCGGTGTGACAATAAAGCACTTTACCGATCACGCCTTGATTGATTAATTCTTTGGCATGGTGAACACCGTTAAAGAAGTTCATCACATGGCCAGCCATAAAGGTGACGCCATTTTCTTCACAAGCGCGCACCATGTCATCACAGTCTTGATAACTTAAGGCAATTGGTTTTTCACAGAAAACATGTTTTTTGTTTTTCGCTGCAAGAATGACCGGTTCTTTGTGTAAGTAGTTTGGGGTGGCAACAATCACGCAATCCACATCAGGGGAAGTGACTAATTCTTCAAGAGATTTTGCCGCTACGCATTGTAATTCTTGAGCAATGGTTTCACCATTTTCAGGGTCGTATACCATTGTAATCTGTGCATCATCAAATTCATTCATGAAACGGGCTAAATCCGCACCAAAATAGCCAACGCCAACAACACCATATCGCATCATAATAAACTCCTTATTTTTTCACTGAGATTTGTTTTTCTGTTACCATGGATTGCTTCGCTGCTTCTGCAACTTCGATGGCTTCAGTTAAACATAGACTTAATGGGCTGGTTTTTCCTTGCGTTAAGTGCTCTACCACGCTTTGTACTTCGATTTCAGCCGCTCGGCTTAACCAAAGTTGGCAAGGTGCGTGGGTGACATTATATTGCTGAGTGCCTTTTGCACTTTCGCGTAAAGATAAATCAGCCTCAAATTCATCAAATAAATCAACGTGTTCTATTTTTCCATCTAGATAATTAAATGTGACACTTGAGGTAAAGAAATTGACTTCAATCACACCATTTTCACCATGAATTTGAATGCCCCATTGGTGTAACCGATAAGCGGTGCCCATTTCGAGCGAACCTAACACGCCATTTTTAAAACGTAATAGCAACTGCAATACATCACGGCTATCTGGCGTATCGTGATGCGCTTGATTAGCGGCTTGAGCAAAGACCGCCTCAATATCGCCTAATAACCAACAGAGTAAATCCAGTTCATGA
The DNA here is from genome assembly GCF_001810545.1 of Haemophilus sp. HMSC066D02. Classification (NCBI taxonomy): domain Bacteria; kingdom Pseudomonadati; phylum Pseudomonadota; class Gammaproteobacteria; order Pasteurellales; family Pasteurellaceae; genus Haemophilus; species Haemophilus sp. HMSC066D02. Next base: position 92,438 of record NZ_KV801828.1, read on the forward strand.
ATGAGGTGGAAAAGCTCACCGCCTGTAAGATTGGCATCTAATTTCCACCATTCTTTGTTTGGTAGATTTTCAATCCAACGCTGACGCATGGCTCGTGCGACCGTAATTCTGCCTAATTTTCCTTGTTCTAAAGCCGCTTTGACTTTTAACATGCCAGGTAACGTACGTTCCAAATGGCCCACGAAAATGAATTTGCCTTTTTCTTCAGCAAGACGGCGTAAATGTTGCCCTTGAGAAGAGCTTAAGGTAAAAGGTGTTTCAATAAAGACATGACAACCGGCATTTAACGCTAAGATAGCTGGGGAATAATGAGCATAGTTTGGTGTGGCGATAACCACTAAATCCGGTTTAGTTTCTGCCAACATTTCTTCTACACTAAAAAAGGCTTGGCTACCGTATTGGTCGGCGAGTTTTTGTGCAAGAGAAGGATTGATATCGGTCACTGCAATTAAGTTTGCTTGGGCTTTGTCAAATGCAGAAGCCAACTGAACGCCAAAAAAGCCGCAGCCGATTAAGGCGATGTTTAATCCATTAGTTTGCATCATGCCCCCCTTGTTGTAAGCGTTGGCGAATACTTTGGAAATATTGCAAGATCGCACGTTGCATGCGCACCAAATCATGCGCTTCTACGGCATCAATTAATTCACGGTGTTGCATGGCTAATTTTTCAGGAGAAAGTATTGGTGGCGGTAAGCCTTTTTCTACTTGCTGATAAATTTGCCAAAACGCATCTAAATATTGAATCAGTAACGGGTTATTTAATGGTTCATAAAGCTTTAAATGAATGTGGTATTCATCTTTAGGCGAAAACTTTTGTTCTCGTGCATTTTTCTCCATATTTGCTACTGATTTTTGCAAAAGTGCGGTCTGTTCTTGGCTAATTTTTCCTAAAACCATCGGGGCAAAACCGTATTCCAAAATTTCCCGAATATCCAAAATATTAATCAGCTGATTATGATCATTATGCAAATTCAGTTGGGTGTGAAAACTTAATCCGCGAATCATTGGCACAAGAGAAGATTCACTCACAAAGGTACCAACACCATGGCGAATATCTAAAATATGTAGCGCCTCTAAAGATTTAATGGCTTCACGTAAACTGGAGCGGCTCACCCCAAGCTGTTCAATCAGTTCATTTTCTGTTGGCATCAAATCGCCGGATTTAAGATTTTGTTTAATGATGAGCGATTTGATTTTATCCTGCAAAACGAGACTTGCTTCTTTTTTACTTGTTTTTTTCATTTCTGTTCTCATTTTCTAATCTATTTTCTGAATTTGTGATCCAGCTCTCATTCTCTCTAATTGACATAAGACATCATACGTCTTATCTTTATTTATGCAAGCAGAAATTAGCAGTGATTTTAAATTCTGTGATCTATACCACAAAATTCTCAAATACAAGGAAGGGAGGTTGTTATGGCAACATCATTACCATGGTATAAAGAAGTCAGTCCTACGCAAAAGAAAGCGTTATTTGCGGCTTGGTTAGGTTATGTTTTTGATGGCTTCGATTATATGCTTATCACTTACGTGCTTTTGGATATTCAAAAAGAATTCGCCATGAGCACAACGGAAACATCCACATTATTACTTGCAGCCTTCGTGGCGCGTCCATTAGGTGGGGCGATTTTTGGTAGCTTTGCCGATAAATATGGTCGTCGTTTAGCAATGATTGTTTCCATTATTACGTATTCCGTCGGGACATTCTTGTGCGGTTTATCCACCAGTTATATTTGGCTTTTCATCTTCCGTATGATTATCGGTATGGGGATGGCAGGTGAATATGCTTGTTCTTCCTCTTATGCCATTGAAAGCTGGCCACAACATTTACGTACAAAAGCCAGTGCATTCTTAGTGAGTGGCTTCTCCATTGGTAATATTCTTGCTTCTCAAGTGATTCCTTGGGTATCTCAAACTTATGGTTGGCGTATGGCTTTCTTCATCGGTTTAGCACCAGTTGCTTTAGTGCTCTACGTTCGTCGTCATGCACCTGAAAGTGAAGAATGGGCGCAAGCGAAAGCAGCGGGTAAAGTGAATAAAGTTCCACTTACTGACCTATTCACTAAAAAACAATTACCAATTACCTTAATTATTTTCTTAGTTTGTTATTCAATTTTCTCCGTAAACTGGCCGGTAGTGGGCTTACTTCCACTTTACCTCAAAGAAAATGGCTATGCTGAAAATGTGAAATCACTGATGTTCTGGGCAGGCTTTGGTATCCTCATCGGTACCTTAATTGCCGGCTTTATCGGGGATAAATTGGGTGAGAAGAAAACCTTTGTATATAGCTTATTGTTATCGCTTTTTTTCCTCTTCCCAGTATTCTATTTGCCAGAGAATAATGTATTAGCACTTGGTGCGTTGCTCTTCTTCTTACTTGCAACTAACTTAGGTATTGCCGGTTTAGTGCCAAAATATATGGCGACTTTCTTTCCAGCTGAAATGCGAAGCACTGGTATTGGTTTCATCTATAACTTCGCTGCGATCGGTGGTGGGGTGTCTCCTGTGATTGCCGCCGCACTTAGCGAAAGAGTAGGACTTGGTTCAGCCCTTGTGTATGTGACCTTATTCTGGACAATTGTCCTTGTTGCTCTCGTTGGATTAAGATTGCCAGAACGTATTCAAGCTCGTATGCAACAATAAAAAACGAAAGCAAAACAGACCGCACTTTTAGGTGCGGTTTGTTGTTTATACAAAAATAGTTTGAAGCGCATCACAAATTTGTTAAAAATATGTTTCAATTTTCTCTGTTAAATGCTAATTAATAATCTCCCCTATCATTTTATAGGAGATTGTATATGCGAACTCAACAAACCTTTCTCTCTAAATATAAAAGTCTCATTATTCTTGCCTTAGACTTTGTCTTCATGTTGGTTTTAATCAAAATACTGCCGTTTTCTGCTCAAGAGAATCGCGGGCTAGCCTTGCTGATTTTTATTGGTATTTTATGGTTAACGGAAGCCTTTAATATTACCGTGACATCCCTTATGGTGCCTGTCGTGGCCATAGGATTAGGCTTGATTAATACACAAAAAGCGCTCGCACCATTCTCTACCCCAATTATTTATATGTTCTTTGGGGGATTTGTGGTGGCTGCGGTGTTGCAAATTCAGAATCTAGATAAGATTATTGCGAATTACATTATTCGTTTGGCCAAAGGAAACTTAAAACTTTCTATTACCTACCTCTTCACCGTAACTACATTCCTTTCTATGTGGATTAACAACACCGCTGTGGCGGCGATGATGTTACCGCTCACGATGGGGATGTTAAAAGGTATCAATGCAGAGAAAAATCATCGGTTGTACGCCTTCGTATTGTTAGGCATGGCATTTAGCGCCAGTATCGGTGGTATTGGTACATTAGTGGGAAGTGCACCGAATGCCATTTTGGCGTCTCAAATTCAAGTGACCTTCACGGAATGGTTAGGTTACGGTTTCCCGGTGATGGTACTTCTTGTGCCTTCAATGATTTTTTCTTTATGGGTGATTTTACGTCCAGACTTTTCTGTAGATTTTAATCCGTCACTTGAGAAAGTCAGCTTTAATCGAAAAAATATTATTACCTTACTGATCTTTATCGGTATGGCGATTATGTTACTTTTCAGCTCTCTCTTAAACCCATGGATTACGGCTTTCCTTGAATTGCCGAAAAAAATCGAAAACTTTGATACCGTGATTGCGCTATGCGTTGTGATCTTTATTTGTGTTTCAGGTGTTGCGAGTTGGAAAGAAATTCAAGAGCGTGTTGAATGGGGCGTGCTCGTTTTATTCGGTGGTGGTTTAACACTTAGTATCGTGATGAAAGATTCTGGCGCCAGTAAGATTATGGCGGATAGTATCGTTCAGTTTGTGCAAACCAAACCACTTTGGGTACTTTGCTTTGTCATGACGGCATTTATTATTTTCCTAACAGAATTTACATCGAATACCGCTAGTGCAGCGTTGATTATGCCAATTGTGATTTCAGTGGCACAATCCATGAATTTACCGCCTATCGCTTTAGCCGCAATTATCGCTTGTGGTGCAAGTTGTGCATTTATGTTGCCAATCGCTACACCGCCAAATGCTATTGTGTTTGCAACAGGCAATGTGAAACAACTTGATATGGCCAAAGTCGGCTTGATTCTCAATCTATTCTGTATCGCCATCATCGGCAGTATGACTTATTTTGTTTGGTTGTAAATGTGGTTAAAACTGACCGCACTTTATTTGCCTATAAAAGCAAACCGCACGTTAAAGTGCGGTTTGTTGTTTATCTCGAAATAACCTCTTTTGTGAAGGCTTCCATTTCGGCTTTACGCCATGGTGTTGAGAAGAAAATGGTATCTTTCAAACCAGATTCACTATTTAGTGGACGAACACCGAATTCTTGGTTTAATTTCTGTTGTACTCCAGGTGAGGTAATCCAATGCACGAAAACAAGTGATGCGGCTGGGTTCGGTGCATTTTTTGCTACGGTTACAACATTACCACCGCCAGGCATCCCAAATTTTGGTACATAGAATTTTAAACGGTCAGTAATTGCACCTTGTTTTTGCAAGCTGAACAAGTGATCTTGCCATGCGGAGACAATTACTAACTCACCGTCGTTTAAACGAGTTAGACTATCAGCATTCGAAGCCGTACGGATTAGCGCATCTTTTTTACTGCTGAACCAATCCCAGGTTTTCTTCCAATTAGCAATCTGTGCTTCATCGATTTTATCGGTACGATAATCATAATCACCATTGATGTACACTAAAGCTCGTTGAATGAAGGCATTACCAGAGCTGCCGCCATTTGGATCTGAATAGCCGAATTTTTTTGGATTTTTATCAATATAGTTTTCCATATCTGCCCAAGATTGTGGCAATTCCTCTTCTTTGATTCGCATAGGATCATAAGCTAGACCGGTTTGATTACCCCAGTAACCTACAGCCATATCGCCTAATTCAACACCTTGTAAGTGGTGATTTAATTTATCGAAATTTGGTAAGTTATTGAGTTTTACAAGAATGTCATTTTTCGCTACGTTGCCTAAACGGTCAGCATTTAACACAACCACGTCCATTTTGCCGGTTTCTAGATTTTTTTCAGCGATCAGTTTATTGATATTACCGTCCAAGGTGCCTTCAGGTACTTTGACTTTAATACCGTATTGATTTTCAAATTCTTTGACAAAATTACGGAATTGCGGCTGCAAATACCAAACGCTAACTGTCAATTTTCCTTCTTTTTTAGCGAGTTCTTCGATTTCGCTCCAAGATTTACCACTTAAGTCAGTAGAAGCCGAGGCAAAAGTACTGACAGCCAAGGCAGTAGCGGTAAGACCAATGGATAGAAGTTTACGGATATTTTTTTGCATAAGATGCTCCTTGTGAAAATTATGCTTTTCCTGTGGATTGAGAGAGATAATTCCCTTTCAACAATTTTTCGATAATCATCATCAAAATAATGTTTGGTACCAACAAAATAATCGATACAACGGCCGCATTCGGACGAATAAAAGAATAACCGAGGAAAGAATATAAAATGGTTGGCACGGTAATAAAGTCCGGTGAGCCGATAACGAAAGCGATAGCAAATTCTTCAATACTTTTCACTAAACAGAAAATAATTGATGCTAAAAAACTGGGTTTTAACATCGGCATATACACATCTTTGAAAACGGTAAATTTAGATGCACCTAAGTCACGGCTAGCATCAATGAGGTCTTGTGGCACAGAAGAAAAGCCCGCGGATAAAATCCGAATAGCATAAGGTAACGTGAGTACAACATGCCCAATAACAATGCCGATGAATGGATTATTAATATTTAAATCCAATAACATACGGCTAAAGAATAGGGCAATAATCATGCCTGGAATAACCAATGGAATCAGTGTTAATAATTCTGCTAATTTTTTACCTCTAAACTCCATACGTCCAAATGCATAAGCTGTTGGGAGAGAGAGTAAAATAGTGATCAGAGAAACCGTAGGCGCAATGGTATAGCTATTAAACATTGCTTCAGGTAAAGAGGTGGTTTCCCAGACGATTTTCCAACGCTCAAAAGATAATGATTGAGGGAAAATATCTGGATAACTCCACGGTTTAGCGGGATCTACCAATGACCATAAACCAGCCATCAAAAATGGCAAGAACAACCAAATAAAATTAGCAAGAATAAAGAAAGTTAAGGAAATACGTGCGATTAATCGACCATTTTTCGTTGTGATTTGTACGGAACTACTCATTTGACTTCTCCACGTTTGACGGCTAATGGTTTAATCAATAATGACACTAGGATGGAGAAGAAGGCAGAGGTCAACATAATAGTTAATGCCATGACCGCACTTTGATTCCACTCTTCAAATTCATAGGCGGACATTTGCATTAAACGTGCTAAAGAATAGGTACTACGAGGACCTGCAATACTATAAAAGGCGAAATCACCGAGTGCACCGATAAATATTAAAATAAAGGAAACTTGTACCGCACCTAAGGTTAGAGGGAATATCACATAACAAAAACGTTGCCAAGGATTCGAACCTAAATTAGCTGCCGCATCTAATAAATCAGTTTTCAGTGAATTGACCGCGCCACCAATAAGAATTAAAGCAAAGGGAATGTTTTTCCACATTTGTAAAATCACTACCCCCCAACCAAATTCATCATTTTGTAAGGTTTTCGGTTCGTCCCAAATGCCTAAATAAACAAATACCTCATTAAGAATGCCGTGGTAAGAGATCATATTGACGAACAAGAAGGCTGCAACTAATCCTGGTACCAACATAGGCGCCCGCAAGATGGTTATAATTGTTACCTTGGCTGGTAATTTTTTACGTAACCACATGGCAATGGGATAAGCCACGATGATGGATAAAATCGCCCCTAATAAAGACACTTTTACGGAATAAATATACGAATTTTGGAATACTGGGCTATTTAATACGGCTTGCCAATACTCTAAACTAAATTGACTTTCTTCCCCGCCCATACTGTATAAACCAAGGCTTTGAGAGACGACAATGTAGAACGTGGACCCCATTAAAAATAGGATCGTACCTAAACCGCTACATAGCAATAACCATGCTTTTACATCATTTTTGAGACTTTTCATTTTACGGACTCCAAGAATTTAATCGCATAGCGGGGAACCGTAAAGGTGAGTTTATCGCTCAAATTCGGACATTTTGTTAGTTGCAGGCGTAATTTTTTCTCTTCATCATTACGTTTAATGACTCCTTGCACTTCCGTGATATTGCCCATGAAAGCGGTGTTGATGATATCTACTGTAATTTGGTTTTCCGCTTCCGTTTGTGCATTTGGTAACAATTCAATGTCTTCGGGTCGAAAGCAAATATAAATTCGTTCTGATTCCGGTTTTTTCTCAGAAAATACGGTGAAATTGCCAAAAATAGAACTAACAGCATAAAGGTTATCACCGATATTTTTCACATTGGCTTCTGTAATATTGGCAATGCCAATAAAATCTGCCACAAAGCGGTTTTTAGGATGATGATAAATATCTTGAGGAGAGCCAATTTGCTCAATAGCACCTTTATTTAACACAATAATTTTATCTGACATAGTTAGGGCTTCAGCCTGATCATGAGTCACATAAATACTAGTCAAATTGTATTGTTTTGAGAGTTGCTTAATTTCAAAACGTACACTTTCGCGTAATTTGGCATCTAAGTTGGAAAGCGGTTCATCAAATAAAATTACATCTGGACGAGTGACCATGGCTCTGGCTAATGCGACACGTTGCTGTTGACCACCAGAAAGCTCATTGGGTAATTTCAATTTATGAAATTCTAAATCCATTTGTTTCAATGCAAGATTTAAACGCTGTTTTTGTTCTTCAATATCAATTTTACGTTGCTTTAAACCATAGCAAATATTGTGAGAAACGTTGAGGTGAGGGAAAAGGGCATAGGATTGGAAACACATGGCTGTATTGCGTTTTTCTGGAGGAACATTGTTAACATTTTTTCCTCCGATAAGGATTTCACCTTCATCTGCCACGTGAAATCCAGCGATTAATTTTAATAAGGAGGTTTTACCACAGCCGCTTGGTCCTAATAAGGTGACAAACTCGCCTTCTTCAGCGGTAAAAGTAATATTATTTGCTGCGTAAAAGTCACCAAATTTTTTTGTAATATTTTTTATTTCTAACTTTGCCATTTTTACATCCTCTATTTGGCTATACAACTATAGAGGTAACCATAAAAACACTTAGTTATTTTTTCAATAAAATAAAAATATTTTTCATGAATTTGTGATGAAGATCACGCATTTAGCTAAAAATATGGTTTTATTACATTTTAATAATGCGGAGGAGGCGTTTCTTCTGCTTGGCTAGCAATGTTAGAAGGTTGCATATCTTTTAATTTGCCAGCGAGATAGCGGAGTTGAAGTTGAATTTTATCCATATCAAACTGTTGTTGAACTAATGCTTGGTTGAGTTCGTCTAAAAGTTGTTCTTGAAACGCAATTTTCATTTCAAGTTCAGAGATGCGATCTTCTAAAATTTGTTGATTTTGCATAAAATTTCTCTAATTTTTAAAAAAATGTTGTGAATTTGGTCAATACGATTTAACCTATTCGCTATTCCGTTTCTATTATAAAGGATCAAGCAAAATGTTGAAAATTCAAAAGCTTTCTCTTGCTGCACTTATGGTAAGTGCGGTCGTTTCAGGTTCTGTTTTTGCAGAAGATAAAGCAGCGCCAAGCGCAAGTGATGCGTCTTATGCTGTGGGTGCATTAATGGGTAACCAAGTAAAAGATTTAGTGGATGCTCAAAAAGAAGTGATTCAATACGACAATGCACGTATTTTAGATGGCTTAAAAGATGCATTAGAAGGTAAAGTTGATGTTCGTAAAGACGAAAAAATTCAAAAAACTTTAGATGGCATTCAAGAGCAATTAGTGTCTGCAGCGAAAGCAAAAGTAGAACAACAAGCGAAAGCCGCAAAAGAAGAAGGCGATAAATACCGCGCTGAATTTGCGAAAAAAGACGGCGTGAAAAGCACTAAAGATGGCTTACTTTACAAAATTACTGAAGCAGGTAAAGGTGATGCGATTAAAGCAACAGATACTGTGAAAGTACATTACACCGGTAAATTACCAGATGGTAAAGTATTTGATAGCTCTGTTGAACGTGGTCAACCGGTTGAGTTTAAATTAAACCAAGTGATTAAAGGTTGGACTGAAGGTCTTCAATTAGTGAAGAAAGGCGGTAAAATCGAATTAGTGATTCCACCTGAATTAGCTTATGGCAAACAAGGTGCAGGCGATTCAATTCCACCTGATGCAACTCTTTACTTCGAAGTTGAAGTATTAGACGTTAATCCTAAAAAATAATCCTTAATTCAACCGCACTTTGTCCAAAGTGCGGTCATTTTCCCTACCAGATTTGAAAAATGATACTAACCGATAGACAACCTTTCACCGATGAAGATCGTGCCATTCTGATTTCCTATAAAGCAGTAGTTGATGGCGTGAGCGCGTTGATCGGCAAGCATTGTGAAATCGTTTTACACTCTTTGGAAGACATTGAGCATTCCGCCATTTGTATCGCCAATGGGCATAATACCAATCGCCAAGTGGGTTCTCCGATTACGGATTTAGCCTTGAAATCTTTGCGTAATATGCAAAGTGAAAGTGTGTCTAAGCCTTATTTCACGCGTGCGAAAGGCAATGTGTTGATGAAGTCCGTGACCATCGCTATTCGAAATGGCAAACAACGCATTATTGGTTTACTTTGTATCAATATTAATTTGGATGTGCCGGTCTCTCAATTTATGCAGGCCTTTATGCCAACGCAGGAACAAAATGAAACCTCTTCCGTCAATTTTGCAAGTTCAGTGGAAGAATTGGTGGCACAAACGGTAGAAAAAACCATTGAAGAAGTGAATGCAGATCGCTCGGTTTCGAATAATAATAAGAACCGTCAGATTGTGATTTCACTTTACGAAAAAGGCATTTTTGATATTAAGGATGCGATCAATTTAGTGGCTGATCGCCTCGCGATTTCTCGCCACACCGTGTATTTGTATATTCGTCAAATCAAACAAGAGCAAGAGTAATGAACTATGTTCTCGCCGTGAAAAGTCCCGTTTATGGAAAACAAGGGGCTTTTCTTGCCTATCAATTTGCCCAAGCTTTACTTGAAAAAGGGCATGTCATTAACCAAATTTTCTTTTTCCAAGACGGTGTGAGTAATGGCAATGGCTTGGTTTATCCTGCCAATGATGAATGTAATCTCACGCAAGCTTGGCAAGCCTTTTCAGCGCAGCATCATATTCCTTTGCATTTATGTGTAGCCGCTTCACAACGTCGTGGCGTAGTGGATGCACTTACGGCAAAAGAGACAGATAAAACGAATCTGGCAGAAGGTTTTGAGATTACAGGCTTAGGCGAGTTTATGGCGATGGCATTAAAAGCAGATCGGGTGGTGACATTATGAAGCTAGCATTCTTATTTCGTACCGCACCGCATGGAAACGCGATTTCTCGTGAAGGTTTAGATGCTTTGCTTGCTGCAACAGCATTTTGTGATGAAGAGGAAATCGGTGTCTTTTTTATCGATGATGGCGTATTAAATCTACTCGATGGACAAAATCCTGAGTTATTGTTACAAAAAGACTTTATTCGTACCTTTAAATTATTGGATTTATACGATATTGAACAGCGCTTTGTCTGCGCCGATTCGCTCGACCAATACAATTTGCAAACAGAACAACTCATTATTTCTGCTGAAAAAATTGACCGCACTTCGCTGATCAATAAACTCAGCCAAGCAGAAAAAGTGTTTACGTTTTAAGGAATATTATGCTTTATACCTTTTCTCAAGCTCATTATTCTGAGACAGAACTTCAACGTTATTTGACAGAAATCACGGAAAATGATGCGGTGGTTTTATGGCAAGATGGCGTGTTGTTAGCGGTGAAGTATGGAGAAATGCTTACCCAATGCAAAGGGCAATGTTTTATGTTGAAACAGGATGTTTTAGCCCGAAATTTAACCGCACTTTTGTCAAACAATCAAGTGCGGTCAATTTCATTAGCAGATTTGGTGGATTTAACTGCTCAATATTCGCCTCAAATCGCCTTATAGCGGGCGTTCTTTCGGTAACAAGAGCGGTAATACCATAACAGAATAAAGTGCCAAACCTGCGGCCATTAAGCAGGTAATTTCTAATCCTCCTGCGCGTAACCATTCGCCAAATCCCATATCATTCACTAGCGTTGCATAAAAGATCCCCGCTACGACGGTATAACAAAATCCAATTAGTACCGAAATTAATGCGATAGCTTTTACGTGATAACTCGCATAACGGTGAAATGCTGCCCAAAGTGTAATGAGAAAAGTCGGTACCGCAGCCACGATAAAGACGGTAATCGCTGAAGATTGAAATCCATCGGCATCATTGTTTGCGAACATTAGGCCAATAGTGCCAATAATTTGAATAATCAACGGTAAAAGAATAAATGCTTTAAGATATTTTTTCATGAGGTATCCAATTAATAGAAAAACGGATGCATTGTATCAATCAAATGAAAGACAACCAATCTTTTCTCTATTCGGTTTTTATTACATCCACTAATGTGGGCTGAACGATTGAGGCATAATCTTGTGTATTGAGAATAATAGAGCGTTCTAATGTACCTGCATTAAATGCCAATTCATCATAACGAGAAAGTAAGCTAGGATCAGCAATTAATAACAAATCAGGATGAAAGCTAAAAGGCGGAATTGCACCAAATACACAGTCAGTCAGGGTATCCACTTCTGCAGGGCTGGCAAGTGATGCCTTAGTTCCACCCAAATAGGTCGCCACTTTGCTTAAATCAGATTGTTGATCGGCAGGTAATATGACTAATATTGCTTGTTTTACGCCATTCCCTTTTACTTTGCATACTAACGCTTTTGCCCCTTGCCCTAATTCTGTACCACGGATTTTAGCCACTTCTTCTGATTTTCCTGCTGTGGGGTGTTCAACCACGCGATAGCGTGCTTGGTGTTCATCTAAAAGTGCGGTCAATTTTTCAAATGTTTTGACAGACATTAGTGATTCCTTCAATAGCGATGTTTTTAATCAGTTTAACAAGGATTGATTCATGTGAAAATCAAAGAAAAGAATTAATCTTTTGAGTCATATTTATTATGAGATAGACAAATACCTTTACGCCCCGTACTATGTTTCTTTTTCTTTGGTATCGTTTATGACTCGAATTAATCTTGTTCCGCCAGCGGAGCTTTGTGATCAGCATCTTTTGGCAGAACATCGTGAATTAACTCGTATTCCCAACGCCGTGGCGAAAGGTAAGTATCACTTAAAAGGACAGCCAGCAGAATATAAGTTGGGGGAAGGGCATGTGCGTTTTTTCTTTAATAAATTGGCATTTTTAAAGAAACGGTATGATGCATTACATGCGGAATGTAAAGCCCGAGGCTTTAACGTGCAGTATATTTGGAATGAAACGCTACCCGATGACCCAAGTTTATGGTTAGACTATGAAGCCACAGAGGCGGCGTTACAGATTAATCGGGAACGTATTCAGGAAAGAATGCCATTAAAGGCGAGATTTACACCGCATCTTCCAAAGAGCGGTCAAAAATAAAGGAGTTTTCACTTATGAAAGGCAGTGAGAATATAAAAAAGGTGAGCATCGCTCACCTTATGAATTGTTTAATCTTTCAATTTAATAAAAAATGTACCACTAGGTATGATAGGCAAATAGTTTTTATGGAAATCCATAAAGGTTTTTTGTGGGTCTATGTCTTCAAAAAGTTTTGGGTAAAGTGCTTTTGCCATAAATTGAGCGGCTGCTAGATCACTTAGTGAGCGAGAAGCCGTATGATAAATACCGTAAACACGGTGGTTTTTAACTGCAGGTAAATCTTGCCACCCTGCACGGGTTAAGAAACCTTTTAGGCGTTTTTGTGCATCCTGTTCATTGATGTTTATTCCCATCGCCATCATTTCATCGTTAGTTTCATGCCCCATTTCTGTGCCAGAAATCATAATCACTTCAGGTTGTGCGGCAAGAAGTTGTTCTGGATTAATTGGTCCCCAATTTTCGACAAAAGGCGCGCTTACGTTATCCCCGCCAACAGTTTCAGCAATAGCACCCCACATATTTTTACCAAAGGTAAAGCTATATTCACTAGGACCTTTATTGCCAAATTCTACATAGATTTTAGGTTTAGGTAGGTTAGCCTCTTTTACACGTTTTTGAATATCAGTAATGCCTTGAGCATATTCATCTGCAATTTTATTTGCTCGTTCTTCGGTACCTGCAAGTTGCCCAAAAATCTTTGCGCTTTTGGTGTGTCGTTCTACACTTTGAGCATTAAAATCGACAACAATAATTGGAACGCCAGCTTGTTCTAACTTTGGTAGTTCGGAACCAATAGTTTGATATTGCCATTCTGCAAGAATCAATACATCAGGTTTTAATGCCAAGGTTTTTTCGGTTGAGAAAGTTCCTGTATTTACATTACCAATATCAGCAATATTTTTGAGTTCAGGCATTTTTTCAGAAAACAATGCCCAACTTCCTGGATTAAATTTTTCCCAAAATTCACGTGAGATACCTTTAACATATTTAAAATTTTCAACACCCGTAACAGCAATGTAATCAGGATAGTAAAAGCCTAACACGGCATTTTTTACGGGCACATCAACGTTAACTTCTCGTCCTAATACATCTTTGATTGTTTTTATTTCTGCTTGAGTAGTGATACCAAAAGTCAGTAATAGAACGGCCAAAATTAAACGAATTGTTGATTTTTTTTGCATATAAACTCCTATCTGAATAAAACATAAGAATATTGCCATAAATAAGAATTATTATTAAATTTAGATGTTATAAAGTGATAATACAAGAAATGCTGTTGAAGGGTTAAAATAGGCATATATCTAGAAAAAACATATTTCGCATTTAAAATTGGAAGTGCGGTCAATACTTAGTAAGTTTTCACTTCTCCTTGAGTTGGACTAAAGGAGAAGTGAATGTGGGAGAATTATTTATATTCAACCACGATATCGCTTTCGCTGACGGTATCACCATAAACTGGCAATAAGGTTTTTTCGTAAGCTTGTTTTAAACGCCCATCTTTGCCTAGAGTTTGGATTTCGTTATTTAACCAATTTAACAATTCAGGTGCATCTTTGCGAACAGCTGGTGCAATAACATCTTGATCACCAAAGTTTTTTACGCCCACGGTATAACCTGGATTTTGTTTTGCCCAAGCGAATAAGAAGGTATTGTCATTAGATAATGCATCACCACGACCATCACGTAAGGCTTCAAAGGTTTCTGTATTTTGTTCGAATTTCAATAACTTCACATCTGGATAGTTTTTGGTGAAGAAAATATCAGCAGTAGTACCCTTATCTACGATTAAAGTTTTGCCTTTTAATTGTTCAAGGTCAGTAATCACAGAACCATCTTTTGAAACGACACCGAGTGCCACTTTCATATATGGATTAGCAAAATCTACCACTTCTTTACGTGCTGGAGTTACAGTGAAGTTGGCAAGAATGATATCAACTTTCTTAGAAAGTAAGTATTCTGCACGGTTTGCGGCATCTACTAAAACAAATTCCACTTTGTTTTCGTCACCTAATAAATCTTTACCGATCGCTTTACCAATTTCAACATCAAAGCCTTGGCTTTTGCCTTGTGCATCAACATAACCAAATGGTGGTTTATCGCTAAATACACCAATGCGTACTTTGCCATCTTTTTGTATTTGCTCAAGGCTTGAAACTGTTTTTGCCCCGTCTTTAGCTGGTTCTTTGTCATTACATGCGGTTAAGCCAAATGCTAAGGTGGCAGTAGCTAAAAGTGTGGTCAATGTTTTAAATGTTTTCTTCATAGTTTGTCCCTCTCGGTTCATAATTTAAGATATTTAAGAATGTTTTCGCACGATCCGTGGCTGGATTCGTGAAGAAATCTTCCGGTTTTGCCTGTTCAATGATTTGTCCTTTATCCATAAACACAATGCGGTTGGCTACTTGACGGGCGAAGTTCATTTCATGGGTAACGATGAGCATCGTCATGCCATCTTTGGCAAGACCTAAAATCACATCAAGTACTTCGCGTACCATTTCAGGGTCAAGAGCAGCAGTGACTTCATCGAACAGAATAATTTCAGGGTTCATGCAAAGTGAACGAACAATGGCAATTCGCTGTTTTTGTCCACCTGATAATTCACGCGGATAGGCATTTTTTCGGTCATATAGACCTACACGTTTAAGTAAATCATCGGCTTGTTTTTCAGCTTCTGCGCGATCGCGTTTTTGTACTTTTAAAGGGCCGAGCAAAATATTGTCAATCACTGATAAATGAGCGAATAGTTCATAACTTTGGAATACCATCCCAATGCGTTGACGCGCTTTAACCCAAGGAATGTCTTTGCCTAATTCGCCTGCATTTTGCAGCAAAATCTGACCGCTCTTTATTTCCTCTAGCCCATTTAGGCAGCGTAAAAAAGTACTTTTACCACAACCCGATGGACCTAAAATAACGACGACTTCGCCTTTCTCTATAGAAAGATTGATACCTTTTAGTGCTTCTACATCACCGTAATTTTTGACGAGGTTTCTAATTTCTAATAACGCCATGTGTTTTCCTAATAAAAATTAACTTTCCCAACGGGTTTCTAAATAACGGGAAAATAAGGATAGCGGGTAACAAATCACAAAATATAAACCGAAAATGACACCGTAAATCCAAAGCGCTGCCGATTGATTACTAAATAATGAATGCTCAATAATTTGTTGACCGACTTTAATGACTTCGACTACGCCAATTAACATCGCTAAAGAGCTAGTTTTAACCATACGAGTAAAGAGGTTAATCGCGCTTGGTGTCACACGTTTTAAACTTTGTGGCAGTAAAATATACACAAAGGTTTGAAACGGCGTTAAACCTAAAGCGTAGGCTGATTCCATTTGATGTTTTTCAATGGAAGTTAATGCACCACGCACTAAATCCCCCATTTCTGCCGTTCCCCAGAAAATAAACACCAAAATACATACAGAAATGCCATCTAAGTGAATATCAAACCATTTTGCCAAACCAAAATACGCGAGAAAAAGTAACACTAATAATGGAATGATGCGTACAAATTCTAAATAAAAGTGGCAAATGGCATTGATAATTGGGTTTCTACTCGTCATGATTACGCCAAAAATCACACCTAAAATACAGGCGAAGAAGACAGAAATGAACGCAATTTCAGCCGTCACCCATAAACCGTTGAGCAAGCGTTCAATGTTGCTACCTTGGAATAATAATTCAAGCCCCATATTTTGCTCTCCGAGTACGGCGTTCTAAATAACTGATGAAAATAGACATCGGTAATAGAATGATTAAATAAAACACCACTAATAAAAATAAGGCTTCATTGGTTTTGTAATCGAGCCCGATGACTTCTTTTGCTACAAACATCAGTTCAGCGACGGCGACAGCGCTGATCACCGAGGTTTCTTTCATTAAGAACAAGCAATTTGCGCCAATTGCAGGTGTCGCAATCGCAAAGGCTTGTGGAAAAATCACATAACGAAAAGCTTGAAAAGGGGTTAGACCAATACTTAAGGCTGATTCAATTTGCCCTTTTGATACCGCTTCCAGACCACCACGAAAGGCTTCTGCCATATAGCTTCCACCTAAAAATGCCAGGCCGATAATGCCACAAGTAAACCCATCTAATTTCAGGCCAATTTTAGACAGCCCAAAATAGAGAAAAAACACTTGAATCAATAAAGGCGTATTACGAGAAAGCTCAATATAGCCTTTTACTAGCCAAGTTAATGATTTGACTTTGTAGGTGGTAATCACCGCACAAATCACACCAATCACTAGCGACAATAAAATGCCCCAAAAGGCGAGATGAAGGGTCATCAGCGTGGCATGAATAAAACGTGGGGTGACACTTAAAATATAATCCCAATTCATTTTTTATAATTTAATCGTTTGCGTAACGATATAGTAAAAAATTTTGAATCGTTGAGAAAAGAATGGAAATTTATTACTTATAATGAAATGTAATAACAAGTGGGTTTTAAATGAAATAAGTGGTGGTTAGGAATAAAAAAAGGGGCTTTATTCAGCCCCGCCTTTGTTTATTTTAATCACGTTTCGCAATAAGTGCGGTTGGTTCTTCGTCTGTTTTTGGTTCGTCTTGTATTTCAGCCGGTTTATCCTGAATAGACATGGCTGATTTTAAGCTGTCCTGACGAATTTTTTCCGCTGCCGCTTTGTCGCCAGCTTGTTCGAACACATAAGATGCCATCATGACATCATTTGGTTGAAGTTGAGTTGGGCAAGCAGTAACTTCTTTAAATGCTTCTGCTGCTTTAGCAAAATCGTTATTACGAACATAAAGATAGCCTAATGCACGATTGAGACAACAACGTTGGCTTTCATCGGCACGTTTTGCACGTTTTTCTACTAACTTAAGCAGTTTGCTGTTATCTTCTGCTTGTAAACGAGTGATTTGCGTGCAAAGCTCAGGGCTAATTGGGGTGTTATCACCCAATTTTTTCATGATTTCAAGCGTAAATTCATAAGCCGATTCATGATCGTTGCAATCAATTAAACGTTGAATTAAAGCGGTTTTTAATTCTAAATCATTGCGACGACGGCGTGGCTGAGCTTCCCACCATGCGAGCAAGCCTTCAACGCCTTCTTCATTCATTTTCTCATCTAACAAGCCATTTTCTGTTTCGTGTTGAAGCGCTTTAAATTCTTCTGCTGAGAATAAGCCAGAACCTTCGATTAAATCTAAGATGCCATCAAGTGCTTGATAAGCTTTGGAACGGCTATAAATTTCAGCAGCAAGTTTTAATACTTCTTTGTTGCGATCTGACATTTCAAGCAAGCTATCAACGGAACTACGCGCTGCCGGTAATTTATTTTGTTGTAATAAAATACGGGTACGGGCAATTTCGACTAATAGATTATCTGAACCGGCAAGCTCCGTCGCCTCAATTAAATAACGGTTTGCGCTGAATTCATCACCGCGTTGTTGTGCAGCTTCAGCGGCTTTAATCAGATTTAATACTGGCTCGGCAGAATGTTTTGCGTTTTTACCAATCAGTTTTTCTGCTTTGGCATAATCGCCTTCATTCATCTTCATCAAGCCTTCAAGGGTTTGACGCTGTGCTTTCACACGTTTACGACGAGAGAACCAGTTATAGGTATTGTTACTTAAACGGAAGAAACGGGTAACCAACCACTCTAACGAATAAATCACTGCAAGTGTGACCACAAAGAGAATCACTAATGTGGTGAGTGACATTTCATATACGGTGTTTGCTGTTTCAACTCTGACATAACCTTGCTGACCGGAGAGGTAAGGTCCTGCAATCAATCCAGCAAGTAAGGCGATCATTAAAAAGAGAACTCTAAACATTATCTATCCTTATTGTTGGGGTTCAGTTGCCGGTTGTGCAGCTGGTGCTTCAGCGGGTTTTTCTTCAGCTTTTGGCTCTTCCGCTTTCGCTTCAGGTGCTGGTTTTACTTCTTCTTTTCTTGGTGAATTATCAACCGCTTTTTCTGCTTCAATTTCCACTTTCTGCACATCTAAAGGTGTACGATTTAAGTACTTATCAAGCATACTTAAGCTTTGTAATTGGCTTGGCACATCCACATAGATGGATACTTCAGATAATTCATCCACTGATTTTAAGAAACTTTGAGTCACTTCAGCATTGGTATCAAAATAGCTACGAATCCAAGATGCAACGGCTTCTAAAGATTGTTTATAAAGTTCGTTTTGCTGACGAGGTACTGCCATAATCGCTAATTGTAAGCGTAAACGAATGTTTTCACGTAAATAGATATCTTGGTTTGGCGCTAATAATTCTTTGCGATCCGCACCATGTTTCGGTGAAATACGAATAAAGTGATTCAAGAATGAGGTCGCACTTTTTTCTGCATTTTCCGCCCAGTCAGACAGGGAATCTGATAATTTTGTTGCATTTTGGTCATCACCGAAATTCACATCTAACACAGGTAGTTCATCAACCGTATTAGCTAATTGCGATAATTTTTGCATGACCGAATTTTGATCCACGCCAGCTACGGAGAGAAGTTGTTTCAGATCTTGATTGATTGCGCTACGGATAGCCGCAGATTGTGAGTTATTCACTTTAGCAAGAGTTTCATCAGCGAGTTTTAAGAGTGAAACCGCTGTATCCACGTCATTATCTAACACTAATTTACGCAATGCATTGTTGAGCAAGAAATCTGCTTCTGAGAATAACCAATCGGTAGGTTGTTGAGCATTAGCTTGTGCGCTCACTTTATTAATTTGTGATTGTAAGCCAACTAACTCATGTGATTTGGCATTGATTAGCTCTTCTACTTGCGCAATTTTGTTTTGTGTTGCTTTATTCGCAGACTCTAATTGAGCAAGCTGTGTAGTATCAAATTTTACTTCTTGAGCAGGTGCTGAAACCACCGTTTTATTATTGATTTGAGCTTCAAGTGCGGTCAATTTTTGTTGGAATTCATCCACTTTTTGTTGGCCAAAATAATAACCTGCACCACCCACGCCAAGTGCAATGAGAATAGCCAATAAACTTAATCCAGTACCACTTTTCTTCACAACGGTTTGTGTACGTGGCGCAACAGGCACGCGATCTTCAGTTTGAATTTCCACCGCATCTGTTGCTTGGATTTCATCTGTCGTTTCAGGGGTTAATTTCTCTTTCGCCATATCTTTTCCTTAGTGAGAAAGGGGAGTTACTTCATTAAGTAAGGTATTAAGTAAACTTTGATTGTCCGCACCAGCGGAAACCACCACATTATGCCAACCTTGTTGTACTGCGACATCCGCAATGCGTTGACTTACCGTGACTAAACAGCAATTTTTTAGCCAATTTTGTTCATTTTCAGGCACAAATTCGATTAACGCCTGCAAAATTTCAAGGCTTGTTACCACAAGGGTTTGCACACCAGAACGAATACAAATACTGGTTTGCTCTTCGTTATTATAACTAATCGGCGTGCGTTGGTAACATTCGACTGTCTCAACAGTTGCGCTGCGTAGTATAGCCTGTTCGCGTAATAATTCTCGTCCACCGTTGCCACGTAAAATTAACAAGTTTTTATCTGTTAATTCTGCCATTTGCGGTAAATTTAATACACCTTCAGTATTTTCCGACGTTATTGGATAACGAACAGTACATTCAGTTTGACAGGAAAAATGCTGTGCCGTTCTATGCCCAACTGTAAAGTATTGTAAATCTTGACGCCAGCTAAAGCCAATATCTTTCAGGGTTTTATCCGCAAAATCGACCGCACTTTTTGAAACCAAAAACACATAATCACCACTTTTTAGCTGATTAAGTTTCGTCGGTAATTGGGCCAACTCAGCACCCGCTTCAATAGAAAGCAAAGGCAAATGCAAGGCAACCACACCGGCTTGATTCAGCTGGTCAACGAGGGCTTTCCCTCGTTCATCGGGGCGAGTGACTAGTACGGCCATGGTGATTACCTATGCTGAGTAAATCTTCGCCAGAATTTTATCTGCGCCTTGAGCTAAAAGTTGTTCAGCAATTGTCACGCCTAATGCTTCGGCATTTTCAACCGCACTTTTACCTTCCGCACGAATAATCGCAGAGCCATCGGTTTCTCCGACGAGTGCGTGCAAGAAAATTTCGCCATTTTGCTCAATGGCATAGCCACCGATTGGCACTTGGCAACCACCTTGTAAGCGGGTATTCATTGCTCGCTCAGCCAAAACACAAGTTGTCGTAGTGGCATCTGAGAGTGGCGCAAGTAATGCTTTCACTTCTTCATCATCAACACGGCACTCAATGCCTACCGCACCTTGTCCGGCAGCTGGTAATGACTGTTCTACTTCAATAAACGAGGCAATACGTTCCGCTAGCCCTAAACGAATTAAGCCAGCTGAGGCTAAAATAATGGCATCGTATTCGCCATTGTCTAATTTACTTAATCGGGTTCCCACATTGCCACGTAAGGAACGAATATCAAGATCAGGGCGTAATTGTTTTAATTGGCATTGACGACGTAAGCTTGATGTTCCGACAATAGCACCTTGCGGTAATTCATCTAATGAACGATATGTATTAGACACGAAAGCATCGCGCGGATCTTCACGTTTACAGATCACACTTAAGCCCAGACCTTCTGGAAATTCCATCGGTACATCTTTCATTGAATGAACAGCAATATCGGCACGTTTTTCGAGTAAAGCGTTTTCTAACTCTTTAACAAATAAGCCTTTTCCACCAATTTTAGCTAAAGGGGAATCGAGAATGACATCGCCCTTTGTTACCATCGGAACTAATTCAACAGAAAGTGTTGGGTGGAATTTTTCTAATTGATCTTTTACAAAATTAGCCTGCCAAAGTGCTAAAGGGCTTTGACGAGTCGCAATTTTTAAGGTTTTAAGTACTGCCATAAATATCACTGATTTTGAATGGAAATATGCCCTATGCTACCATTTTTGGGGCAAAAAGTCAGATCATTTAAATTTTTGATTTATGATGAGCTAAGTGGTACAGTAATGCCAGTTATATGGTCATAGGTAGGAAGCCTTGAAATACGATCTCACTCAAGCCCGAAAATGTATCGAAACTCTAGATAAACGTCGTTTTGATCGTGCATTATTGGGCTCTGGTGATGCATTCCGACACATCGTCTCTTTGGTGCCGCTGTTGTTGCATCTTAATCATCCAACTCTGCCGGGTTATGTGGAAGATGCCCCTGCAGGCATTGCCGGTTTTATCCTTTCCAATTATCAGCAAAATTTTCTCTCAAAAGAACATCCTGAGCTCATTGAAGACGTGCAAAGTGCGGTCAATTCTGATGCTGTTTTTTCACCGATCTTAGGTATTTATGTGATGGGCAGTTTTGGCTCTATTAGCCAAACCTCAGCTTCAGATTTAGATATTTGGGTGTGCCTCCAAGACGAACTGTCTGAACAAGATCAACAACGTTTGGCAGAAAAAACGAAGAAAATTAGCCATTGGGCATCCACATTTCATGTGGAAATGCATTTTTATCTGATGACGCAAAAACGCTTCCGTAATGAGCGTTATTCCGATCCATTAACCAAAGAGAACAGCGGTTCTGCTCAATATATGTTGCTGTTGGAAGAATTTTATCGCTCCGCTGTACGTCTTGCTGGCAAGCCATTATTGTGGCTGCACTTGTGGGTGGAAGATGAAAAGCAATATGAGGCCGAAGTTGCGCGTTTAGTCGCGGCTGGTGAGCTTAATCTAAATGATTGGGTTGATTTTGGCGGATTAGGGCAATTCTCAGCCAGTGAATATTTTGGTGCGAGCTTATGGCAACTTTATAAAGGTATTGATTCACCGTATAAATCGGTGATGAAAATCTTATTGTTGGAAACCTATGCCCAAGAATACCCAAATGCCCATTTAATTGCTCGTCAATTTAAAGAAGATTTACTTTCCGGTCGTAGTACCGCTGCACATCATTTTGACCCTTATATCGCGATTTTAGAGAGAATTAGTCAATATTTGACCGCACATTCAGAATTTAAGCGTCTTGATTTCATACGTTCTTGTTTTTATGTGAAAGCCACCGAAGACTTTGCGTTATATCACGCATCAAACTGGCGTATTTCTTATATGAAAATGATGGCTCAAGAATGGGGCTGGTCAAAAGAGCGCATTGAAGAATTGGATCAGCGTCCAAATTGGAAAATCAAACGTGTGAAAGAAAGTCACAATAATTTAGTGAATTTCTTGATGATGAGTTATCGAAATCTGGTGGATTTTGCACGTAAACACAAAATTAATTCTAGCGTGATTCCGCAAGATATTACGGTGCTTTCTCGCAAACTTTATACTGCTTTTGAAGAATTACCAGGTAAAATTACACTACTGAATCCACAGATTTCGCATAATTTAGCGGAAGATCACCTCACATTTATCGAAGTTCGCGGCAATAAGAATTTTAAGGATGGGTGGTATATGGTGAATCAGCCACCACATCATATGATGTTCTCGAAAGAACGTGTGATTGAATACGGTGAAAGTTTAAATAAAGTCGTCGCATGGGCTTATTTTAATCGCTTGTTGACCGCTGAAACTCATTTGCACTTAATCAGTCAAAATATCGACCAACTCACTTTACGTAATTTTGTCGCCGATTTACGGTTGTTTTTCCCGCATACAAATGGTCAAGCGCCAACAAATGAGGCGCTTTCGTCCCAATGTGAAATCCGCGATCTATTTATTGCAGTGAACCTAGTGAATGACCCAACAGCTCAAGTCGAAGAACTTAAATCAAATATTTCGCCAAGTGATTTATTCAGTTTTGGTCAGTTAGAACAGAGTTTGGTCGGCAGCATTGATTTCACTTACCGTAATGTGTGGAATGAAATTCGAACTTTACATTTTGAAGGACAAAATGCGATTTTGCTTGCCTTAAAAGTGCTTTCTAATAAAATTGATCAAGGTGTGAATCAGCCTCGTTCTATACAGGTTTTCTGTTACAGTAAACACTACAACCGCACATTGCGAAACTTAGTGAGCGTACTTGTAAACCGTTGTATCAGTATTCAATTAGGTGACAGTCGCCCAACAACGCACTCCCGTTTACGTGTGGCAGGGAAAAACTGGCAATTCTTCTTTGAAGAAAAAGGGATCAGTTTGCAACCTATTGATGGTGGAAAAGAAAGTGCGGTCAATTTTGAGGACGTTTTACCGACTCAGTTGGAAGAAAAAGAAATTATTCCAGAGGCCCGTCGATATCCGCCTGAAATTGATTTGTTTGCCAGTGAAGGTTTTTTACAATTCTTCTTTGAGGATAATGCCGATAATAGCTTTAACGTTTATTTGTTAGATGAAAAGAATCGTCTCGAAATTTATCGTCAATGTGAAGGTTCAAAAGATGATAAAGTGCGTGAAGTGAATCAGATTTATCAATCACTCGGCTCGAAAGATTGTAAAAATCCGTATAAAATGGTGCAACGGAATTTTAATTATCCTCAATTTTATCAATTGCATCCGACAGAAAGTGGCATGCGTATTATGCCGTTCAAATTTAAAAGCAAAAGGACTTGCGAATAGCTCAATCAAAACAAGCATTGTTTGAGGTAAATCAAATTTATCTGCAAATTATGCATTGGAAGATAGGCAAAATCCCGATAGAATCCTTCGTTCGAAAATCTATTGAGAAATAATCTAAGGCTGTGGACGTTTTCGCCTTCAGGCGATAGAATGTTCGTCCGCTTATCTCTTGGAGAATATTATGCAAGAAAAGTTAAAAGTATTAATTATCGACGACCATCCATTAATGCGTCGTGGTATCAAACAATTAGTTGAATTAGAAGAGCATTTTGAAGTCGTTGCCGATGTAGGAAGCGGTACAGAAGGCATTTCCATTGCGATTCAAGAATCCCCGGATTTAATCATTTTAGATCTGAATATGAAAGGTCTCTCTGGTTTAGATACCCTTAAAGGCTTGCGTGCAGAAGGTGTTGATGCACGAATTTTGATCTTAACTGTGTCTGATGCTAAAAATGATATTTTCACTCTCATCGATGCGGGTGCTGATGGCTATTTATTGAAAGATACTGAGCCAGATGTGTTACTTGAGCAAATTAAACGTATTGCACAAGGTGAAGTGATTTTAAGTGATTCGATTAAAAATCTTCTTTTAGAACGCAAACATACTGTTGATCCAATGGATTCACTCACCGATCGTGAAATGGATGTATTACGTTTAATCGCAACAGGTTTATCTAATAAACAAATTGCGGGCCAACTTTTCATTTCTGAAGAAACGGTTAAAGTGCACATTCGTAACTTACTTCGTAAACTTAACGTTCACTCACGCGTTGCAGCAACCGTCTTGTTCTTTGAGCGAAATGGTCGATAGGTAAATTTCAAACGATAAAAAAGAGCGGTTTTTTAACCGCTCTTTTTGTTATCTTGGCACGCCCCGTAATAAAGGGATTGGCTCAAACGGCTCGACTGAAGTTGGCGCAGGAATATCATTAAAAATTAAGATAAATGGTTTAGGTGGCAAGATTTTTTCATTTCGCCACAAGCTTCCCATGCCGACTAATTGAATATCATCGGGTAAATTTTTGATTCCTGATTTTAATACGGCTACGGTATTTGGGCGAGGATGCCCAATAGCAATGGCTGTGCCATGTTTACGTGCATATTGAATTGCACTTTGAAATTGGCGTTGCACATCTGCCAAATTATCACTGTCATCTAAAAACACATGGCGATCTAATACACGTACGCCTTGTTCTTTTGCTATTTTGCCCGCGACTGATTTTCCAATGGTGCGGCTATCTAAAAAGAATAAATGCTGCTCGCGAAGTGCGGTCATTAAATAAGTCATTAATGTGGCATCGGCTGTGGCTGCACTGCCCATATGATTATTCATTCCAATGGCATTGGGCACAATAGATTTGGCCTTTTTCACTCGTTCATTCACTTGCTCTTCGGACAAGCCTAAAGTCAAACCACCTTCCTCAATTTTAATATTGCTGACCGGTTGCATCGGCATATGAATGAGAATATCGTGATTTTGTGCTTTCGCTTCTTGATTGCGAATTTTGGCATAGGGTGCGGCAGGAATAATCGCAACGGAGACTTCTTTTGGCATGGCTAAAACTTCGGCATCTTCTTTCGGATGATAGCCAATGTCATCAATTACAATAGCCAGTTTGCCTTGTGCAAAAGTAAACGCAGAGAAAAGTGCGGTTGAAAAAATGATCGTATTTTTGACTGCACTTTGAAAGAATGCCACCATTATTTAATCCACCCAGCTGGATTTACAGGCACTCCTTTACGGCTGATACCAAAGTAAAGCGCCGATTTTGAGAGCTCACCCGTATTACCTACTTGTGCGATGGTTTGCCCCGCAGATACAATCTGACCTTGTTTTACAAACACGGCTTGGTTGAAACCATATAAACTCAAGTCGCTATCGCCGTGTTTCACAATCACCATATAACCATAGCCGTTAAGATGACCCGCTAGAATAACACGACCATTTGCAATGGCTTTTACCGCTGTACCCGTTGGTGCACCGATAACCATACCTTTCCAGCGCACTTCACCCGCTTGGATTGAACCAAAGGAATACAACGTCGGGCCGGAAACCGGGCGACTGTATTGACGAGCTGCCGTACCTAAACCACTGGTGCTATTAATCAACTTACGCTCTTGATCGGTTGGTTGATAAGGTTTTGAGGTCCGTTTTTCTTCCTCTTGTTTTTTCTGAGCAAGAGCTTCACGCTCACGTTGTTCTTGTTGGCGAGCGGCTTGTTCTGCACGTTGAATTTCTTGGCGAAGGGCATTCTCATTCGCTTTCAACGTCTCCAGCTTATTTTGATCTTTCGTTAAGTTTTTGTTGAGTTCATTTAACGTAGATTGACGTTCTTGTTGCGCTTTTTGTAATTCTTGCTGCTGTTTCTTTTGCGTAGAAAGCTGATCGCGATGATTTTTTTGTTGCCCTGAAATCGCCTCGCGCTGTTTCGCTAAACTCTCTTGTGTTGCTTTCAGATTGTTGATCATATCGATGCGAACTTGATTTAAGTGCTGATAATACACTTTCATGCGTTCAGCTTTTTGGGCATCTTCCGAAAGCATTCTTTCCAAGGTAGAAGGATTTACACCTGAACGATAGATGGCATCTATTTGCTTCGCGAGCTTCGCTTTTTGCACACGCTCTTGCTTTTCTAATTGCTTGATTTGCTTTTCGGTTTCCGCCATTTGCTTGCGGATTTCTTTTAAGCTTAATTCTGTTTCACGTAATTCACCGACAACGCTATTAATTTTGCTTTCTTGATCTTTAAGACTGGCTTGGAGTTTAGCTTGTGCGCGTTTTTGCTCGGCGATCTTCGATTCTTGTTGTTTAATTTGTTTTTGAATTTGATTGAGATCGTTGCCTTGCGCGAAAGATGAAAAGCCAAGCAGACCACAAGCCAAAAGTGCGGTCAGTTTTGATAAGATTTTTTTTCTACGATTGCTTTGCTGCATACATCTAAACTTGAGAGAAATTAAGGGACGAATAAAACTTAAATACTAGCATTATTTTTGAGTGGCTAAAAGTTTACAGACGTTTTTTTGCGAAAGATCAGTAAATGCCGCCTTTTTACTTTTAAACATAACGATTTTTTGCTATAACAGAGCCATTCATTTTTTATTAATACTTAGGAGATCCTTATGGAATTAGTATTCATTCGTCACGGTTTCAGTGAGTGGAACGCAAAAAATTTATTCACCGGTTGGCGTGATGTGAATTTAACCGAGCGCGGTGTTGAAGAAGCAAAAGCAGCGGGTAAAAAATTGTTCGAGAAAGGCTATGAATTTGATATCGCCTTTACCTCTGTTTTAACTCGTGCAATCAAAACCTGTAACATCGTGTTAGAAGAATCTCACCAATTATGGATTCCTCAAGTGAAAAACTGGCGTTTAAATGAGCGTCACTATGGTGCATTACAAGGCTTAGATAAAAAAGAAACAGCAGAAAAATACGGTGATGAACAAGTTCATATCTGGCGTCGTTCTTATGACATTTCTCCTCCAGATTTAGACCCGAAAGATCCAAACTCTGCCCATAACGACCGTCGTTATGCAAACATCCCATCTGATGTTGTACCAAACGCAGAAAACTTAAAATTAACCTTAGAACGTGCATTACCATTCTGGGAAGATCAAATTGCACCAGCAATGCTTTCTGGTAAACGTGTTTTAGTGGTGGCGCACGGTAACTCACTTCGTGCATTAGCAAAACATATCATCGGTATTTCTGATGCGGAAATCATGGATTTTGAAATCCCAACCGGTCAACCGTTAGTGTTAAAACTTGACGATAAATTAAACTACGTAGAACACTACTATCTTTAATTTATAAATGATTTCAAAGTGCGGTTAATTTTGACCGCACTTTTTGTTTAAGGAGAATAACACATGAAAAAATTACTCGCGGTGATTTTTGCCTTGTTACCTGTTTTGGCCTTTGCAGCATCGCCAAATCATACAGCAAAATCAACTCAAACCAAGTCAGTGAAAACGGCAGTTAAAAAAGTGGAAGCCAAGAAAGCCACTACGCCTAAAACCGTAGCTAAAACAACGAAAAAGAAAGCAGATGCCAAAAAAGCAGAAGCAAAAAAGCCAGTTAAAATTGTCGAAGCGAAAAAAGCGGTAACAAAAAAAGAAAAAATAAAAAATAAAACGACAAATAAAGCCGACAAAACAGAGCCGACAAAAACGAAAGGCAAACAGCCAGTAGAAAAAACTAAGCAAACTGCAGTAAAAGACAAAAAGACGGTAGCGAAAAGCAAACAAAGTGCAGTTAAAGAATCAGCTAAATCTGAAACGATGATTGCTAAAAAAACACCAGCGGTTAAAAGCAAAGTGAAGAAAGCGGAACCAAAAGCTGTTGAAAAAGTGACTGAAAAGAAAGTAGATGCTGTCGCACAAAAAACAGCGAGTATGGTGACAAAATCCGTCGTCGTACCAAGATGTAATGATTCAAAAGTCTTTGCGGTATTATCTGATGCCTTCAAAAAACAAGGTGCTGCTACTCACACCCAAATGACAGTAAAACAAATCACGCAAGCCCGTGAAACGCAATCTTATCCACAACAAGGCATTCGCAGCTGTAATGCGATAGTGGAAACCAACGGCGTTAAATATGTTACCGATTACAGTATTATCTTGAATGATAAAGGCTTTTTCGTGCAAGTTGAAAACGCACAACCCGCTCAACGTTTCTAATCTTAACGTGCGTTATTTAAATGAAGTTGTTTGAATAACGCACGCATTTCTTCTTCATTCAAACGGCGATATTCACCGTTGTTTAATCCATCAAGTGTTAAATGGCTCATTTGATAACGGATGAGACGCAATGTCGGAAAGCCGATATGTGCCGTCATTCTACGCACTTGTCGATTACGCCCTTCACTAATTTTAATTTCCAACCAACTCGTTGGAATACTTTGACGTTCACGAATAGGTGGATTACGAGGCCAAAGAAATTCTGGTTCTGAAATCAACCGCACTTTTGCCGGCTTCGTTATCCCATCTTTCAATTCAACACCTTGACAAAGCTTGTCTAAGTCGGACTCTTCAGGAATACCTTCCACTTGCACAAAATACATTTTTTCTGTTTTAAACTTAGGATCCGCCAAACGATGTTGCACTTCACCATTATTCGTTAAAATCAGTAACCCTTCGCTATCACGATCCAATCGCCCTGCCGCATACACATTAGGAATGGTAATAAAATCTTTTAATGTCGCTCGGCCATTTTCATCGGTGAATTGTGTCAGCACATCAAACGGTTTGTTAAATAAAACGATAATCGTCTGTTCTAATGTAAGTGGCTTTGCTTTAGGCTTAAATGAACGAGTGGGGTTTGCCGTTCGTTTGGTTGTAAATGCGCGGGAAGGGAAAGGTTTCGACATATTATTTATTCAGTAAAAAGAGAAAAAGGGCGGATTTTATTCCGCCCTCTTATATTACCATTGATAGCGATAAACTGCTTGAATTGCATAAGGTTTGTCGAAGTTTTTACCGTCAGCGCGACTTACTTCTAAACCAAAACGATGATTTGCAAATCCCGCATTTAAACCGACCGCACTTTCAAAACGTCCACGGCTGCTTGCAACATCAAGCGCATCCTTGCCGTAATGAATTTTACTGCTACGGTTTTTACTCGTAATCGCATTGACTTCAGCATAAGGTTGTAAATTCCAACCATTACTTAATGCAAAGCCTTTGGCTATACGTAAACCAATTCGAGAATAAACAGAAGATAAGCTATCTTCATTCTCTTGTGATGAAATATGTGTCCATGCTAATTGTGCTTGCGGTGTGATTGTCCAATCGTTCGCAAGAGTAAAGCGTTTGCCTAATTCACTCGAAATCGTATAAGCGTTGTAATGGCGTTTTTCAGTGTGATTTGAGTTAGCGTGTAAACGGCTGTATTTCACGATGTTATCTACATAAATACCGTTATCTGCAAGATAGGTTGCATACAAGCCTAGGCTGTTACTTCTTACTTTGCCATCACCATAATGACCGTTGAAATCAACGTTAGCTTGGCTACGACCAACAAATCCACCAACACGGAGGTTATCTGTTACAGCTGCATCAGCGCCTACTTGTAAGCTATGTACGTTTTGTTTAAAGCCTAAAGTTTCACTCTCACCAGTCGAAAGTGCGGCTAATTTTTGGCGAGAATTCACATTGCGAACCCACACATTGCCTTTTTCACCATTTTTCACTTCACCTAGACGTTGATGGATGCCACTTAAATCATCTTCCACTAAAAGCAACTGTGCTTGGCGAAGAGAAACTTGAGCATTTGCTTCAGGTTTAAGTAATGTTTTATCTGGTAATGAAGAAAGAGTTAGGTTACTTGGTACATCAGCAGGTTTATCTGAAGTAGGAGGTGCTACAGGAGAAGTTGGGGTAACTGCTTTTTTAGAGTTTGCTAATACCCAATTATTTCCTTCTTTAGTTAGGAAATATTGGTAAGCCCCTAAATCCACACGATTGTTTGGGTTAGTTAAGCTAAATGCCGCATTACCACCATTGGTTTCTACAAGTGTCACTTTGCCATCAGCAATATTTGCACCTTGGTTAGTTACACCAATTTTATGATTACCTTCAGCAGTGCCTTTAACAACGATTTTATCGCTTTTGTTTTCAGCGATATTGGTATTTAGATTGAATGTGCCTGAGCCAGTGAGGTTGCCACGAATAATGATACCTTGGTAGTTATCATTGGCTAAATTTACTATGCCATTATTAAGATCTAAATTAGTTAAGCTTGTTGTTTGAACCACGCCATCTTCATCAGTGAAAGCTTTAGTTGTCCAATTGCTATTATTTAAGTTTAAATTGAGCACGCTATTGCTGTTGGTAGTAGTAACTCCAGAAACAGTAGAATTATTAAAGGTTAGTTGGATATTTTCTGTAAGGCTTTTTGTGTCACTTAACTTAATGCTTTCAGCGCCAGTGAGCGCAAAAGCACTTATTGTTGAGTTATTAAAGGTCGCAGAGAAGTGACTGTTGATAACTTCGCCAACCCCAGATCTTAAAGCAATGATTCCACCTTGAGGAATTGAAACATTGGAATTATTAACGATCAATTCTGGCCGAGCTTGATTCTCCGCCTCATATACAAAAATAGAACTATCATTGTTTGATGTTACATTCACATTGTTTAATGTTAATTTACTCTTCTGATTCAGAGCAAATGCCTCTAATATGGAGTCTTGGTTGTTATCACCCATCAAGACTTTTGAGTTATGCATGGTTACCGTTGAATTATTTAACTCAAATAAATAACCATTAGCATCTGCATTGTTAGGATTAGTAATACTATAGGTTCCACCATTGATTTCAGTTGTGGAATTGGTGATATTCATTACCGCAAAAGAATCGTGTCTATTTGCTGGAATAGATAGTGAAGCATTAACATTATTTAATTGCCCGCTTGAGTTTGTCATTGTTACTGCGGATAGAGAACCCCATTCAGGATCATTTGTTGGACTGGTTGGATTAATCGAACATTGATTCAACACAACCCCACTTTGTCCAGTAATTGTCACGCCGCTACTATTACAAGCCACATCGGCTGCTAGCGCTGAATTTACCAATCCAAGAGCTGCAGCGACTAAACTCATTTTAAAAGTGCGGTTAAAAATTTTGTTGTTTTTCATATTAATTCCTTGGGATTATAAAAAAAGCCAACTTATTGAATAAGCTGGCTTAAATTTTAACGATTTAATAATTAACCTGCAACTGCGATACGTTTCATATCTGTCATGTAGCCACGTAACTCTTGACCGATTAATTCAACCGGGTGGTTACGGATTGCATCATTTACGTCGCGTAAAGTGATGTTGTCGATAGCGACTGCTGGTGTTGGTTCACCTAAATCACCTTTTTGTAAGGTTGGGATGATTTCTTTAGCAAGAATTGGCGTTGCTACGTTAGAGAATAAGTAGTTACCATATTCTGCAGTATCAGAAATTACCACGTTCATTTCGTATAAACGCTTACGTGCGATAGTGTTAGCGATTAACGGTAATTCGTGAAGTGATTCATAATAAGCTGATTCTTCATAGATACCGCTTGCCACCATCGCATCAAAGGCTAATTCAACACCTGCTTTCACCATTGCTACCATTAATACGCCGTTATCAAAGTATTCTTGTTCAGAAATTTTGATGCCGTCTGCTTTAGGTGCGTTTTCAAAGGCAGTTTTGCCAGTTGCTTCACGCCATGCTAATAAGTCTTTATCACCGTTCGCCCAGTCAGCCATCATAGTTGCTGAGAAGTGACCGCTGATGATGTCATCCATGTGTTTGTAATATAAGAAGCCAAGGCTTTCTTTGATTTGTTCCGCAAGTTCAAATGCACGTAATTTTGCGCTGTTTGATAAGCGATCCATCATTAATGTGATACCGCCTTGTTTTAATGCTTCAGTAATAGTTTCCCAACCGTATTGGATCAATTTACCTGCGTATGCTGGATCTTTACCGTCGGCAACTAATTTGTCGTAACATACGATAGAACCTGCTTGTAACATACCGCAAAGAATGGTTTGTTCACCCATTAAGTCAGATTTTACTTCTGCGACAAATGAAGATTCTAATACACCTGCACGGTCACCACCGGTTGCAGCTGCCCATGCTTTCGCAATTGCCATACCTTCACCACGTGGGTCATTTGCAGGGTGAACCGCGATTAATGTTGGCACCCCGAAACCACGTTTGTATTCTTCACGCACTTCAGTACCTGGACATTTTGGTGCACTCATCACCACAGTGATGTCTTCACGGATTTGCTCACCCACTTCAACAATGTTGAAACCGTGTGAGTAACCGAATGCTGAATCTTTTTTCATTAATGGCATTACATCTGCCACCACTTTAGAGTGTTGTTTATCTGGTGTTAAGTTGATCACTAAGTCTGCAGTTGGGATTAACTCTTGGTAAGTACCCACTTTAAAGCCGTTTTCAGTTGCACGTTGGAATGAAGCACGTTTTTCTGCAATGGCTTCAGGGCGTAATGCATAAGAAATGTCTAAGCCAGAGTCACGCATATTTAAACCTTGGTTTAAACCTTGTGCACCACAACCTACGATAACGATTTTTTTGCCTTTTAAGTAGTTGCAACCGTCAGCAAATTCGTTGCGATCCATAAAACGACAACGACCTAATTGGTCTAATTTTTCGCGTAAATTTAATGTGTTGAAATAGTTAGCCATTTTTCATCCTTTCTATGATGTTGATTAATGTGTATGAGGTTGTGTTTGAATATAGTTTTTTGTTGTGAAGTGGATTATAAGGTTTTTAGTTGTTGCGTAAAGTGATATTATTTGCACTTAGTGTTGCAATTTTTGCAATGTCATTTGCTTTTAACGATACATATGAACTTTCAAGACCTCCAAATATTTCTTCATCTTGCTGATACACAAAATTTTGCTAAAACCGCTACGCAAAATCATATGTCGCCGTCCACGCTTTCACGCCAGATTCAACGCATGGAAGAGAAGTTAGAACAACCTTTATTTATTCGTGATAATCGACAAGTGCGCTTAACCGAACAAGGCGAGAAATTTCTGCAATTTGCGAAAACAGAATGGCAAAACTGGCAGCAGTTTAAGCGCCAACTGCGAGATAATTCAGCGGAATTAAGCGGAGAGTTGCGTTTATTTTGCTCGGTAACGGCTTCATATAGCCACTTGCCACAGGTGTTAGCCAAGTTTCGTACGCGTTATCCAAAGGTTGAAATTCAACTGACCACAGGTGACCCCGCTTCTGCAGTACAATTCATTCAATCGGAGCAAGTGGATCTTGCTTTGGCGGGGAAACCGAATAATCTGCCGACAGGATTGGAATTTTATAAGATTGATGACATTTCCCTTTCATTAATTGCGCCTCGCGTGGCTTGTTTAGCCACACAATTATTGCAAGAAGAGCCCATCAATTGGCAGCAGATGCCTTTTATTTTGCCGTTAGATGGAATGGCGCGGCAGCGTATTGAACAATGGCTACGTAGCAAATACATTAAACATCCGAAAATTTATGCTACTGTGGCAGGTCATGAAGGCATTGTGCCGATGGTAGCGCTCGGTTTTGGATTGGCTATGCTACCCGATGTAGTAATTGATAATAGTCCAATGGCAAAAGAAGTTTCCCGTTTAAATTTGGATAATCCGGTAGAAGAATTTGATTTGGGCGTTTGTGTGCAAAAAAGAAATTTGGCAAACCCCTTAATTCGTGCATTTTGGGAGATGTTAGACTAGAATAATAAGTAGAATTAACCTAAGGATTATTATGTTAAGAGGCGTACTCATTTCACTTTTAGCCTCATTTTTATTTGGCTATATGTATTATTTTTCCACGCTGCTGAAACCACTCAGCGGCACGGATATTTTCGGCTATCGAATGATTTTTACATTCCCTTTCGTTGCCCTTTCCGTCATCATGTTTAAACAGAAACAGGCATTAGTGGAACATATAAAACGCATAAAAAAACAACCGCTCTTTGCCCTTTCCTATATCACTTGCGGCGCATTAATGGGTTATCAAATGTGGCTCTTTTTGTGGGCCCCCAATAATGGCAGCTCCTTAAGTGTTTCTTTCGGTTATTTATTGTTGCCAATTGTGATGGTGGCCGCAGGGCGGATCATTTTTAAAGAACGAATTTCAATATTGAAATTCATTGCCGTGTTAATTGCAGCAGTGGGGGTGATTTCTAATATCATCTTAAAAGGCGAATTATCCTGGGAAGCCATTGTTATCTGTGTAGGTTACACCGCCTATTTCTCCATACGAAAAGCCTTAAAAAATACCGATCTTGGTGCCTTTTGCTTAGAAATGATCGCATTATTGCCGGTTAGCGTTTACTTTGCGCTCCAAACTGATTTTGCCACAGTGCAGGAATCAAATCCTAATATTTGGGGATTATTGGTATTACTCGGGCTTATTAGTGGTGCTGCATTAATTGCTTACGTGATTGCTAGCAATATGCTACCGATGAATTTACTTGGCCTTTTAGGTTATGTTGAAACCATTTTGATGGTGATTATTTCATTTTTAATTGGAGAGGAAATGGATGCGGACAGCTATCCGTTATTCATTTGTTTAGTATTGGCGATGAGCCTGATTATTTTTGATGGCGTGTATAAACAGCGCGCAAAGGGAACAAACCATGTCGTTTAAAGAAATTAGTCCAGAACAAGCTTGGGAAATGGTGCAAAATGGCGCCATGCTTGCTGATATTCGGGATCCACAACGTTTCACCTATTCCCATGCGAAAGGGGCGTTTCATTTAACTAACCAAAGCTTTTTACAATTTGAAGAATTGGTGGATTTCGACTCCCCGATTATCGTGAGTTGTTATCATGGCGTGAGTAGCCGAAATGTGGCGACTTTCCTCGTTGAGCAAGGCTATGAAAATGTGTTTAGCGTCATTGGCGGATTTGATGGTTGGGTAAAAGCTGGTTTACCGATAGAAACGGCTTATTAATTAAGTAAAGAACAAGATCAAATCGTAATCTAATCAACCTTATAAACAAAAAGTGCGGTGAAATTTACCGCACTTTTTATTTTTTGTCTCGCTATTGCTTATCCACAATTGCTTTCAACATCGTGTAGGATTGAGCTTGTTTTTGTTCATCAAAAATATAGCTCACTGCCATAATTTCATCAAAATGTACCCGTTCACGCAGTTGCTTGAGTTGAAAATCCACGCTTTCAGGACTACCGATAAGCGAACAAGCAGTCATTTGTTCCACCACAGCACGCTCTTGGTTGTAAATCGGGATTTCCTCAAAATCGACTGGACCAAAGTGCGGTTTCTTATGGGCGTGCATTTGAGCTTTCCAAACATCTTCTTCTGATGCCATAGGCGGTTGTAAATTTTGTTGTGCGTTAGTCACTACATTTAAGAAAAATAGTGTTTGCGTCGTCGCCAGTTGTCTTGCTTCTTTATCAGTTTCGGCGACAATTGAGTTCACACCTAAGATGACATAAGGTTCAGCAAGATAGGTAGAAGGTTTGAAGTTTTTGCGGTAAATCTCCACTGCCATTTCCATCATGCGTGGCGCAAAGTGTGAAGCAAATGCATAAGGCAAGCCAAGTTCTGCCGCAAGATAGGCACTTTCGGTGCTGGATCCCAAAATATAAAACGGTATATTCAAGCCAGCGGAAGGATAAGCTGAAACAGGGTTACAATCTTTAAAGTAACCGCGAAGTTCCGCAATTTCTGCAGGGAAATCCAGACTGTTTCGTCCACGACGAAGTGCTGCAGCCGTTTGCATATCAGTTCCTGGCGCACGCCCTAAACCGAGTTCAACACGGTTTGGATAAAGCGTCTCCAGTGTGCCATATTGCTCGGCCACCACATAAGGCGAATGATTCGGTAACATCACGCCGCCCGAGCCAACGCGCAAGGTCTTCGTATTGGCTAGCGTATGCTGAATTAAAAGTGCGGTCGCTGAACTCACCAAATTTTTCATATTATGATGCTCAGCAATCCAATATCGTTCAATGCCGATATTTTCAGCATGTTTTGCAAGATTTACCATAGACTCAACCGCTTGCAAATAAGTTTGTCCTTCTCGGACAGGGGCGAGATTAAGAATAGAGAGCTTCATTTTATTTCCTCATGATTGATTTGTTGAGCATTATTATACGCGTTTTTTCTGGCAGAAATATCGATAAAATTGGAATAGACTGTTCCGAGAAAAGGAAAAATATTGCAAAATAGGCACAAATTCAGATGTATTCGAAAAAATGATTGTATTTAATAATATTTCCCTAAAGCGCGGGCAAACCGAATTGCTCGAGAATGCCACGGCAACCATCAATCCGAAACAAAAAGTTGGTTTGGTAGGGAAGAATGGTTGCGGTAAGTCGTCTCTTTTTGCCTTATTAAAAAAAGAATTAACGCCAGAGGGCGGCGAGATCACTTATCCATCCAACTGGCGGGTATCTTGGGTGAATCAAGAAACGCCGGCATTGGATATTCCCGCCATTGATTATGTGATTCAAGGGGATCGCGAATATTGCCGTTTGCAGCAGGAACTTAACGAAGCAAATGAACGTAATGATGGTCATGCGATTGCGCGCATTCACGGACAATTAGAAACCTTGGATGCTTGGACGATCCAATCTCGCGCGGCTTCCTTATTACATGGTTTAGGCTTTAATCAAGAAGAAATCGCTCAACCAGTGAAATCTTTCTCTGGTGGTTGGCGAATGCGTTTGAATTTGGCGCAAGCATTGCTTTGTCCATCGGATTTATTATTACTGGATGAGCCAACCAACCATTTGGATTTGGATGCGGTTATTTGGTTAGAACGCTGGTTAGTGCAATATCAAGGCACCTTGGTACTAATTTCCCACGACCGAGATTTTCTCGATCCGATTGTGACGAAAATCCTCCATATCGAAAATCAGAAGCTCAACGAATACACGGGCGATTATTCTTCCTTTGAAGTGCAACGGGCAACCAAATTGGCACAACAAACAGCGATGTATCGTCAACAACAACAAAAGATATCTCATTTACAAAAGTATATCGACCGCTTTAAAGCCAAAGCGACCAAAGCCAAACAAGCACAAAGCCGCATGAAGGCATTGGAGCGTATGGAACTGATTGCACCGGCTTATGTGGATAATCCTTTTACTTTTGAATTCCGTCCACCACTATCCTTACCGAATCCTTTAGTGATGATTGAGCAGGCGAGCGCAGGTTATGACAGCGGTGAAAGTGCGGTAGAAATTTTAAGTAAAATTAAACTGAATTTAGTACCGGGTTCGCGCATCGGTTTGCTCGGGAAAAATGGCGCTGGGAAATCAACTTTAATTAAATTGTTAGCCGGCGAGCTCACAGCCCTTTCTGGTACAGTGCAATTAGCTAAAGGCGTGCAACTCGGTTATTTTGCTCAACATCAGCTTGATACGCTACGTGCAGATGAATCCGCTCTCTGGCATATGCAGAAACTCGCACCGGAGCAAACGGAGCAACAGGTACGGGATTACCTAGGGAGTTTTGCGTTCCATGGCGACAAAGTTAATCAAGCGGTGAAATCCTTTTCCGGTGGTGAAAAAGCCCGTTTGGTGCTTGCACTGATTGTTTGGCAACGTCCAAACTTATTACTGCTCGACGAACCAACTAACCATTTGGATTTGGATATGCGTCAGGCATTGACCGAAGCGCTAGTGGATTACGAAGGCTCTTTAGTGGTGGTTTCCCATGATCGCCACTTACTACGTAATACGGTGGAAGAATTCTATTTGGTACACGATAAAAAAGTGGAAGAATTCAAAGACGATTTAGAGGATTATCAAAAATGGCTGAATGAACAAAATAGTGCGCCAGAAAATAAATCCTCGGAGAAAAATGACGACAATGAAAATTCCATGCAAAACCGCAAGGAACAAAAACGTCGCGAGGCCGA
Organism: Haemophilus sp. HMSC066D02; assembly: GCF_001810545.1. Lineage (NCBI taxonomy): Bacteria > Pseudomonadati > Pseudomonadota > Gammaproteobacteria > Pasteurellales > Pasteurellaceae > Haemophilus > Haemophilus sp. HMSC066D02. The sequence goes on from NZ_KV801828.1 coordinate 130,886, forward strand.
ACTTCGTCAACAAACTGCGCCTCTTCGTAAACAAATCTCTCAATTGGAGGAAAAAATGAATAAACATGCCTCCAAACTTGCGGAGATTGAAAACCAATTGGCTGATTCCGAACTCTACAGCGCGGAAAATAAAGAAAAATTGACCGCACTTTTGGCACAGCAAGTAGAGGTGAAGAAAGCATTGGAAGAAGTCGAAATGGATTGGTTAGCGGCACAAGAAGAATTGGAAGCAATGCTACAAGCATAGGGACAGCGTATGAGTCAAAGTCTTTTCCAACACACAAAACACGAAGAATATTGCCCACAATGCGGCTCGTCTTTGCAAATAAAACAGGGTAAAAAAGGACTGTTTTTAGGCTGTACAGCCTATCCTGCCTGTGATTATTTGCGTCCCTTGCATAAGGTGGAACATAAGGTGTTGAAAGAGCTTGATGAAACCTGTCCGCAATGTGGTAATCCACTCCAACTCAAACAAGGTGCCTTTGGTATGTTTATTGGCTGCAGCCATTATCCCGATTGTGATTTTGTGGTGCATGAGCAACAGGATGAAGAACAATCCATTGACTGCCCAGAGTGCCATAAAGGGCATTTAGTTGCTCGACGTGGACGACAAGGGAAAATCTTTTATGGTTGCGATAACTTTCCCCATTGCAAATTTTCCTTGCCAGCAAAACCCTATGCTATTCCTTGTCCACAATGCCATTTTCCACTAGCACTATTAAGAAGTGAAAATGCCGAACACCAAGTGTGGCAATGTGCAAATAAAAGCTGCCGACATATTTTTGAGAACGAAAAATGAATGTACAACAAATTGCCACCCGTTTAATGCAAGATGAAGTGGTTGCCTATCCTACTGAGGCGGTATTCGGTTTGGGCTGTAATCCGCTGAGTGAAAGTGCGGTCAGAAAATTGCTCGATTTAAAACAACGTCCGATTGAAAAAGGCCTTATTTTAGTCGCGTCGAGCTTGTATTTTTTACAGCCTTTTGTTGATTTTTCCTGTTTGTCTGATGAACAGCTTGCACGCTTACAGGCACAATACGATTATCCAATCACCTGGGTGGTGCCGGCAAAGGCAGAAGTTCCACATTTTCTGACGGGACAATTTAATAGCATTGCGGTGCGTTTATGTACTCATCCTGCCGTCAAAGCCTTGTGCGAAAAAACAGGCTTTGCCCTCACCTCGACCAGTGCGAACTTAACCGGTCAATCACCTTGCCGCAGCGCAGATGCCGTGCGTTCCCAATTTGGGGCAGATTTTCCCGTGCTTGATGAAGCTATTGGTCAAGCTCAAAATCCATCGGAAATTCGCGATTTGCTCACTAACCAACTTTTCAGACAAGGATAAAACATGCAGCACTATGCCGTTTGGGGCAATCCAATTGCTCAAAGTAAATCCCCGTTGATTCATCGATTATTTGCCAAGCAAACCCAGCAAACGATGGAATATGTTGCCAAATTGGGTGATCTTGAGAGTTTTGAGCAGCAATTACAGGCTTTTTTTGCTGAAGGGGCACAAGGTTGCAATATTACCGCACCATTTAAAGAACGTGCCTATGCACTCGCTGAAGAGCATAGCGAACGGGCGAAATTGGCAGAAGCCTGTAACACACTAAAAAAATTAGCTAACGGCAAACTCTATGCGGACAATACCGATGGCATTGGTTTAGTGACGGATTTACAACGCTTAGGTTGGATTCAGCCACAACAGCGCATTTTAATTTTAGGTGCCGGCGGGGCAACCAAAGGGGTATTACTGCCTTTATTAGAAGCACAACAGCAGATTGTCTTGGCTAACCGTACGTTAGAAAAAGCGCAACAACTGGCAAATAAGTTCAAGCCCTACGGCACAATTGAAGCTGTAGCAATGGATGCAATTTCCGCGCAAACCTACGATTTAGTGATCAATGCAACTTCGGCCGGATTAAGCGGACATACCGCCGCTGTTGATGCCTCAATCTTATCATTAGCTCGAGCTTGCTATGATATGCAATATGCCAAGGGTAGTGACACGCCTTTTATTGCCTACTGTAAATCCTTAGGTCTAAATAATGTCAGCGATGGTTTTGGTATGTTGGTGGCGCAAGCCGCCCACTCATTCCATTTTTGGCGCGGGGTGATGCCCGATTTTGTTGCAATCTATGAACAACTTAAAAAGGATATGGTATGAGTACAAGATGCCCTTGGGTGGGCGAACTTCCGATTTATATCGACTATCACGATAAGGAATGGGGTAAGCCACAATTTGACAGCCAAAAACTGTTTGAGAAAATCTGTTTAGAAGGACAACAGGCTGGGCTTTCCTGGATTACTGTATTGAAAAAACGTGAAGCCTATCGGGTTGCATTCCATCAATTTGATCCTATTAAAGTTGCGCAAATGACCGAACAAGATATTGATCGTTGTATGGAAAATAGCGGACTTATCCGTCATCGAGCAAAACTGGAAGCCATTGTGAAAAATGCTAAAGCCTATTTAGCCATGGAAAAGTGCGGGGAAAATTTCAGTGATTTTGTGTGGGCGTTCGTGAATCATCAACCGATTATCAATGATGTACCGGATATTTCTGTAATACCTGCCAGAACTGAAACCTCAAAAACAATGTCAAAAGCGTTGAAGAAACGTGGTTTTGTCTTTGTCGGGGAAACGACATGCTACGCCTTTATGCAATCTATGGGGTTAGTTAACGACCATATAAATGGCTGTTGTTGTAAGTGATATTCCAGTATAATCCCCCTAATTTCATCTGAGTAAGAACTGAATTATGAATAAAAAATATACCTTAATTTCAATCTCAATTCTGACCGCACTTTATAGTCAACAAAGTTTGGCAGATCTGCATTCTCAATGTCTGCTTGGTGTGCCTCACTTTACTGGAGAAGTTGTGAAAGGTGATGTCAATAATTTGCCAGTTTATATTGAAGCAGATAAAGCAGAGATTAATCAGCCAACTCAGGCGATTTATCAAGGCAATGTGGATTTGAAACAAGGAAACCGCCATCTGGTAGGAAATTCAGTTGAAGTTAAACAAACAGGGGAAGGCAAACAAGCACAACGTTGGGCTTATTTACGTGGTGGATTTGATTATAAAGATAATCAAATCAATCTATTAGGTAATGATGCGAGTTTTAATTTAGATAGCAAAAATGGTAACGTAACCGATGCAGACTACCAACTTGTAGGACGTCAAGGTCGTGGTAAAGCACAAGAAATCGAGTTAGGCGATGATTACCGCTTGATGAAAAACGCGACATTTACCTCTTGTTTGCCCGACGATAATGCGTGGGCAGTAGATGCTTCTGAGATTCGTCAGCACATTAAAGAAGAATATGCTGAATTTTGGCACGCACGTTTTAAAGTGTTAGGTGTGCCGGTGTTCTACACTCCTTATCTACAATTACCGATTGGTGATCGCCGCCGTTCAGGTTTATTAATGCCAACAGTCGGTCATTCTAGTCGTGATGGTTATTGGTATAAACAGCCGGTTTATTGGAACATTGCACCAAATTATGATGCCACATTTGCACCAAAATATATGTCTCGTCGTGGTTGGCAATTAAATGGTGAATTCCGTTATTTAACACCTGTTGGTGAAGGTAGACTTGCTGGCGAATATTTAGGACGTGATCGTTATGATGAATATACCAGTGATAATCGTAAGCGTCATTTGTTCTATTGGAACCATAATTCCTCTTTTCTTGAAAACTGGCGTTTAAATGTTGATTACACTAAGGTAAGTGATAAACGTTATTTCACCGATTTTGATTCAGATTATGGTGACAGTACTGATGGTTATGCAAATCAATACGCACGTATTGCTTACTATAAACCTAATTACAACTTAGCGATTTCAGCACGTCAGTTCCAGATTTTTGATGAAGTCGATATCGGGCCTTACCGAGCGATGCCACAAATCGACTTCAATTATTACAAAAATGATTTGGCGAATGGTTGGGTCGATTTTAAATTATTTTCGCAAGCAGTACGCTTTGATAATGATAGTGCTTTGATGCCAAAAGCATGGCGTTTTCATGTTGAACCAAGCTTGTCTACAGCAATGTCAAATAAATATGGTAGTTTGAATATTGAGACTAAACTTTACGCGACCCATTATAACCAGAAAAAAGGTTCATCTTCTGTAGCAGAAGACGTACAAAAATCAGTAAATCGTGTATTGCCACAATTAAAAGTAGATTTACAAACAGTTTTAGCAAGTAATAAAACCTTATTTGATGGTTATACACAAACGCTTGAGCCTCATGTTCAATATTTGTATCGACCATATAAAGATCAAAGTAATATAGGTTCAAAACAAGTAAATGATTATCTTGGCTTTGGCTATGATTCTGCGTTAGTCCAACAAGATTATTATTCATTATTCCGTGATCGTCGTTATAGTGGTTTAGATCGTATTTCATCCGCTAATCAAATAACGCTTGGTGGAACAACTCGTTTTTATGATAAGAATGCTGATGAACGTTTTAACTTCTCTGCAGGACAAATTTATTATTTAACGGCATCAAAAATTGATGATAATCCAAATAATCGTACGCCAAAATCATCTTCTTCTTGGGCCTTGGAGTCTAACTGGAAAATTAGCGATAAATGGAATTGGCGCGGTAGCTACCAATACGATACATTGCTAGATAAAGCCTCATTAGCGAATAGCAGTTTGGAATTTAACCCGATGAAGAATAATCTGATTCAGTTAAATTATCGCTATGCGAGCAAAGAGTACATCAACCAAAATTTGGGTGCTTCTGCTAACCGTTACCAACAAGACATTAAACAGATTGGTGTTGTGGCTGCATGGGAAGTCTCAGATAATTGGGCGCTTGTGGGAAAATATTATCAAGATATTGCGTTGAAAAAACCGGTTGAGCAATATGTGGGCGTGCAATATAACTCGTGCTGTTGGTCTGTTGGTGTCGGGGCGAGACGTTATGTCACTAGTCGCCAGAATCAACGTGACGATCAAGTCGTTTATGATAACAGTGTTGGCGTTACCTTTGAATTACGAGGCTTAGGTGAAAATGACCATCAAAGCGGTATTGAAGACATGCTGAAGAAAGGTAAACTTCCTTATATTCAAGCATTTAGCTTATAGTTAAATGAATAAAGGCTACCGAAAGGTAGCCTTTTTGTTTAGAAGTGCGGTTAAAAAAGATGACGGTTTTTGACCGCATTTTACTTATTTTTTTCGTTTTGCTCGAGGGTGGGCTTGATCATACACTTCTGCAAGATGTTGGAAATTCAAATGCGTATAAATTTGCGTGGTGGATAAATTGCTGTGTCCTAAAAGCTCTTGAACGGCACGCAAATCTGAACTTGCTTCCAACATGTGAGTGGCAAAAGAGTGGCGTAGTTTATGTGGGTTGAGATGGCTGTTTAATCCTTGGCGAATGCCCCAGGTTTCCATTCGTTTTTGAATAGAACGATGAGTAAGGCGATTTCCCTGTTGGCTCACAAAAAGCGCTTCATCTTTAGGATTAAATAAAGGGCGTACCTTCAACCATTGCTGAATTGCATGAGAAGCATAACGTCCAAAAGGCACAATACGTTCTTTGTTTCCTTTACCAATCACTCTGACTTCACGTACACGAGTGTTAATACTATTGAGGTTTAATCCTTGTAATTCAGATAAACGAAGCCCTGAGCTATACATCAATTCCATCATCGCACGATCACGCAAATCAATAGGATCTTTGCTGTCATTTGAAAGCAATTTTTGGACTTGTTCAGCATCAATATTTTTTGGTAAATGTTTGCCTTGTTTCGGTGCTGAAATACCCGTCGCGGGATTCACTTTCATGTGACCTTGCTGCACAAGATAGCTGAAAAACTGACGAAGGGCAGATAAACGTAATGCTAAGCTCTTTTCTTTTAAACCTTGCTTACGGCTTTCTGCCAAAATAAGACGAACCACACTAGGATTCACTTGCTGCCAGTGCTGAATACCTTTTTCAGCCAGAATCGCTAAAATTACATCCAGTTGATGTTGATAATTAGTGAGAGTATGTGGGCTTACTTGGCGTTCAATTCGCAAGTAATCCCAATATTGATTGAGGAGTGTATGCATTAGAGAGTTAATTCAAACAAACTTTTTTTCGTATTTAGTTTAAATCCTTCGCGTTCTAAAATACTCTGTTGGGCTTGGCTTAATTCTGTCACTAAACGATTAGATTGTGTATAACGGACAAACTCTTTCGCTTTAGAAATAAGAGCAGCATAAATCTCGGCTTGATGTTTATCTTCTTTTACAAAAATATCGGTTAATTGCCAATAGCGTTGTAGTTGTAAAGAGGATAAGCGAGGATAAAGTTGAACAAAACCAATCGCCTGAGAGTTTTCGTTTACAGCAACAAAAAACATGCTTTCATTAAAACGTATACGATTCGTTAAAAAGGTTAAAGTGCGGTCAGGATTTTCACTCATTCCGTTAGCAAGTCGATAGGCTTCAAAGAGCGGAGCAAGCACTTCTATATTCCATTGTTCGGCTTTGAAAATTTTCATTGTTACCAGACCTATTTTCCGTTTATTTATAAAATTATTTATTTTTTTATCGGTTCCGTACAGTAGATTGTAGCTTTTTAGCACAAAATAATCATCATTTACCCAAAAAAATTTTCAAAATGTGATTTTGCACAAAGAAATCTGTTCAAAGTTTGGTATAGTAAACACACTTTTTATTTATTCAATATGGAGAAACAAAAATGGCACGTCGTCCTTTAGTGATGGGTAACTGGAAATTAAACGGTTCCAAAGCGTTTACCAAAGAATTAATCGAAGGATTAAAAGCAGAATTACATGATGTAACAGGTTGTGATGTGGCAATTGCCCCACCTGTTATGTATTTAGGTACGGCTGAAGCGGCACTTTCTGGTTGTGGTTGCAGCTGCGGCGGTAAAAGTGTGATTCAGTTAGGTGCACAAAACGTAGATATCAATGTGAAAGGTGCATTTACTGGTGATATTTCTAGCGAAATGTTAAAAGATTTTGGTGCAAAATACATTATTATCGGTCACTCTGAGCGCCGTACTTACCACAAAGAAAGCGACGAATTTGTAGCGAAAAAATTTGGTGTATTAAAAGAAGCAGGTTTAGTACCAGTATTATGTATCGGTGAAACTGAAGCTGAAAACGAAGCAGGTAAAACTGAAGAAGTATGTGCACGTCAAATTGATGCCGTCATCAATACATTAGGTGTAGAAGCATTTAATGGTGCAGTAATTGCTTATGAACCAATTTGGGCAATCGGCACGGGTAAATCAGCAACTCCAGCACAAGCACAAGCTGTTCACGCATTTATTCGTGGCCACATTGCAGCAAAATCACAAGCTGTAGCAGATCAAGTGATCATTCAATACGGTGGTTCAGTAAATGATGCTAACGCAGCAGAATTATTCACTCAACCAGATATCGATGGTGCGTTAGTGGGCGGAGCTTCACTTAAAGCGCCTGCGTTTGCAGTAATCGTGAAAGCAGCTGCAGCAGCGAAAAACTAATTTTTCTTGTTCTACAAGAAATAAAAAAGTGCGGTCAATTTTAACCGCACTTTTTGTTTTTGATTAATGCTGATTACGCTCCCATAAATCAGCATACTTCACAAAGGTGGAGTGGGCCGAAAGTACCGCAAGCAGAAAACCTTGTTTTCCATCTAAGAAACCAGCTTTTAAAATGTACATTTTGACAAAGCACCCGATGGCATGACTGACACCTTGCCACAATGTTGCTTTTTTACCTTTTGCTTGGCGTTGATCTGCCCAAGCTTTGGCGTAGCCCGCAGATTTCACCAAATAGTGATGAATGCTTTTATAGGTAAAATGTTCCAAATCCCCAGTTAATTTCTGTACTTTCGTGTTTTCAGGATAAACCACTTTTTCATGTACGAGTGAATCATTATAGCCTGCATAATTTGTACGATATAAACGCACCACATAATCCGGATACCAACCTGAATGACGGATTTCACGCCCAAATACTTCACTCACACGAGGAATATCATAAACCGTATTTGGTGAATCTTGTTGAACGGCTTGTTGAATGGATTCACGAAGTTTCGGTGTGACACGTTCATCTGCATCTAACCACAAAACATAATCACTGGTGACATATTGTTGTGCGTGTTGGCGTTGCTTGCCAAAGCCAGGCCAACCAGGATGCGAATAAAATTTTGCACCATATTGTTCTGCGATTTCTTGGGTATTATCAGTACTGCCTGAATCGACAATAATGATTTCATCTACCCAATCTTTTACCGTATCGAGACATTGAGCAAGATCTGCCGCTTCATTTTTGACAATCATGGCAACGCTAATTGTTGGCATATTTTGATCCTTTTTTTGCTATACTAGCTGAAGTTTTTGTAAGTATAACCGAATTTATTTTATGTGGCGTTTTTTTT
>NZ_KV801828.1:139388-152724 GCF_001810545.1 Haemophilus sp. HMSC066D02
TTTTTTTTATACCGGCCTGATGTATCTAATTCAGCCTTTTGTGCTGCTATTCATGTTACTACGAAGTCTCAAAGCTCCGAATTATCGCAAGCGTTTAGGTGAGCGATATGGCATTTATGCGAATCTTGCTAAGCCTACACAAGATGGGATCGTCATTCATGCGGCATCAGTTGGTGAAGTGATTGCCGCCACGCCGCTAGTAAAACGTATTCAGAAGGAATACCCGAATTTATCGATCACGTTTACAACGGTCACGCCAACAGGCTCTGAACGCGTAAAAGCCGCCTTTGGGGAAACTGTGACGCATTGTTATTTGCCTTACGATTTACCTTGTGTCATCAATCGTTTTATTGATTTTATTCAACCTAAAGTATTCATTGTCATTGAAACGGAACTCTGGCCAAATTTGATTGATTGTTTGGCTTGTCGAAATATTCCTTTCATTGTGGCGAATGCACGCCTTTCTGCGCGTTCAGCTAGACGCTATGGCAAGGTAAAAAAACGCCTACAAAGAATGTTCTCTCAAATTAGCCTGATTGCGCCACAAGATAGTATCAGTGGAAAACGTTATTTAGAGTTAGGTTATGAGAAAGATCGTCTGCAATTAACCGGCAATATTAAATATGATCTTGTGGTCAGTGATGAGTTACTCAAAGACATTGCAACACTTCATGAGAGCTGGGCGAAAGATCGTCAGATTTGGATTGCGGCGAGTACCCATGAAGGGGAAGAAGAGCTCATTTTACAGGCACACCATTTGTTACTGAAAAAACATCCAAACTTGTTGTTATTGCTAGTGCCTCGTCATCCTGAACGTTTTAATCCTGTGGCAGATTTAATTGAAAAAGCCAACTTTAACTTTATTCGTCGTTCAACAGGTGAGATTCCTTCAGAGAATACCCAAGTGATTCTGGGGGATACCATGGGCGAGTTGATGTTGATGTATGGTATTTCAGATATTGCGTTTGTTGGCGGAAGTTTGGTCAAACATGGGGGACATAATCCTTTAGAGCCTTTGGCATTTAAATTACCCGTTGTGAGTGGAAAGCATACCTTCAATTTCCCTGAAGTTTTTACCTCGCTCCTAGAAGTGCAAGGTGTGTTGCAAATCAACTCCACAGAGAAAGCGTTGGCAGAGATTATTGATAAGTTGTTGAATTCTAAAGGGGCACGTCAACGTTTAGGCAATGCAGGCTATGAGGTATTAATCGAAAATCGTGGCGCATTACAGCGTCTTTTAGATTTGCTTCATCCTTATTTAACCAATATTTCGGAGAACAATAAATGACAAGCGTAATTTACCCTGGCACGTTTGACCCGATTACCAACGGACATTTAGATATCATTGCGCGAAGTGCAGTCATTTTTCCGAAAGTTTTTGTCGCAGTTGCGAATAGTCCGAGCAAAAAGCCATTGTTTTCATTGGAGGAGCGCGTTGAACTCGTGCGTCAATCGGTCGCTCATTTACCCAATGTGGAAGTATTTGGATTCTCTGATTTACTCGCAAATGAAATCAAAGCGAAAAAGATTACCGCCATTATTCGTGGTGTGCGCACAACAACGGACTTCGAATATGAATTACAACTGGCCGCGTTAAACCGTTTATTAACCGATGGTGTGGATAGTTTGTTTTTCCCTCCAACAGAAAAATGGGCGTTTGTGTCTTCTACGATTGTACGAGAAATTTATTTGCACCATGGGGATGTGAAAGAACTGGTGCCGGAAGCCGTCTATTTAGCCTTAAAAGCACGTCGTGAATGAAAAAAACACTTCTAATTTTAACCGCACTTTTAGTGTTAACCGGTTGTGGTACGGTGGTGAAATTAATCGATCCATCGGAAAAATACACACCTTACGCGGGTGCGGCTTATGATTTAGAGATGGCCCAAAAATGGGGCTTACCTATTTTAGATTTGCCACTATCATTTTTATTAGATACCGCATTATTGCCTTATGCGTGGTCAAATTAATTTGCATTAAGATATGAAACTCAATCCTCAACAACAACAGGCTGTCGAATATGTCAGTGGGCCTTGCTTGGTGCTAGCTGGCGCAGGCTCGGGCAAAACTCGTGTGATCATCAATAAGATTGCTCATTTGATTGAACACTGCGGTTATTTACCTAAACAGATCGCCGCTGTAACCTTTACCAACAAAGCCGCTCGTGAAATGAAAGAGCGTGTAGCCCATTCGATTGGTAAAGAAAAATCCAAAGGATTGATTGTTTCCACTTTCCATACCTTAGGTTTCGACATTATCAAGCGGGAATATAAAGCTTTAGGCTTTAAATCGAATATGACCTTGTTTGATGAGCACGATCAACTTGCCTTACTAAAAGAACTGACGGCAGATGTGTTGCAAGAAGATAAGGATTTATTGCGAGAGTTAATTTCCGTTATTTCCAATTGGAAGAATGATTTGGTTTCGCCAAAACAGGCTTATGCTTTAGCGAAAGATGCAAAATATCAAACCTTTGCAAAATGTTATGAGCGTTATGCGGCGCAAATTCGTGCTTACAATGCGTTGGATTTTGATGATTTGATTATGTTGCCGACCTTACTCTTCAAGCAGAATGAAGAAGTGCGGTCAAAATGGCAGGAGAAAATCCGCTATTTGTTGGTGGATGAATATCAAGATACCAATACCAGCCAATATGAGCTCATCAAACTACTCGTTGGCGAGAGAGCTTGTTTTACCGTAGTAGGCGATGATGACCAATCCATTTATTCTTGGCGAGGTGCAAGACCGCAAAATATGGTGCGCTTGCGTGATGATTTTTCGCGTTTGCAAGTCATCAAATTGGAACAAAATTATCGTTCCACTCATCGTATTTTGCATTGTGCCAATATTTTGATTGATAACAACGAGCACGTATTTGACAAAAAGCTTTTTTCCAATTTAGGCGAAGGTGAAAAACTACAAGTCATTGAAGCGAAAAATGAAGAACATGAAGCCGAACGGATTGTGGCGGAATTAATCGCTCATCGTTTTAGTCGTAAAACTAAATTCAAGGATTATGCGATTTTGTATCGCGGTAATCATCAATCCCGTCTATTGGAAAAAGTGCTGATGCAAAACCGTATTCCATACAAAATTTCTGGCGGGACGTCTTTTTTCTCTCGCGCTGAAATTAAGGACATGATGGCTTACTTGCGTTTGGTGGTGAATCAAGACGATGATGCAGCCTTTTTGCGTATTGTTAATACACCAAAACGGGAAATTGGTACTGCAACATTGCAAAAACTAGGCGAGTTGGCACAGGAAAAACATATCAGCTTATTTGAGGCGATTTTTGAGTTTGAGCTCATGCAACGTGTTACACCAAAAGCCTATGATGCATTGCAAAAATTTGGTCGTTGGATTGTGGAGTTGAACGATCAAAGTTTACGTTCCGATCCTGAAACGGCTGTGCGTTCTTTACTTTCTTCATTGCATTACGAAGAATATTTGTATGAGTATGCCACCAGCCCGAAAGCCGCTGAAATGCAGAGTAAAAACGTGGCGACGTTGTTTAGCTGGGTAGAGGATATGCTCAAAGGCGATGACGTGAATGAGCCGATGAATTTAAATCAAGTGGTCACTCGTTTAACGCTACGCGACATGATGGAACGCGGCGAAGACGATGACGAGAGTGATCAAGTGCAATTAATGACATTGCATGCCTCCAAAGGTTTAGAGTTTCCTCATGTGTATTTAATCGGTATGGAAGAAGGGATTTTACCTCATCAAACCAGTATCGATGAAGATAATGTAGAGGAAGAGCGCCGTCTAGCCTATGTGGGCATTACGCGAGCACAACAAACGCTGACTTTTTCTCTTTGTCGTGAACGACGTCAGTTTGGCGAGTTAATTCGCCCAGAGCCAAGTCGCTTTCTAGCAGAGCTACCACAAGATGATGTGCAATGGGAAAAAGATAAGCCAAAATTAACGGTAGAGCAGAAGCAACAACAAACATCGAGTCAGCTTGATCGTTTGCGGGCAATTTTAAAAGGCTAGAGATGATTAAAGTGCGGTAGGAAATTCATTTGTTTTTTCAACCGCACTTTATTTATGCAAAATGTAGATAAATCAAGCAACCAAAACGGCTTTTACAAAAAATGATTTGACATATTTTCAAAAAAACGTATCATACCGCCCACACACCGAATGTGGTGAGATGGCCGAGTAGGCTGAAGGCGCTCCCCTGCTAAGGGAGTATGGGGTCAAAAACTCCATCGAGGGTTCGAATCCCTCTCTCACCGCCATTTGTTGTTAGTTTTATTATTCTGCACCCGTAGCTCAGCTGGATAGAGTACTCGGCTACGAACCGAGCGGTCAGAGGTTCGAATCCTCTCGGGTGCGCCATTTTAAATCGACTCTATCAGTTAAAATGGTCACGAAGAATAAAACATCACTACGCACCCGTAGCTCAGCTGGATAGAGTACTCGGCTACGAACCGAGCGGTCAAAGGTTCGAATCCTTTCGGGTGCGCCATCTTCTCTCTTCAAATTTTCTTTTTATCAAAAATAATTAACGCTTTATTTAGTTATTTTTCTCGATCATCAATCGTTTTTAATAAATAATTTCCTTGTACGTCAGTGACACTTCTAAAACCGACATTCGTGATTTTATAGGGAAAATTTGTCTTATATTCAACGTTATCGTGGTGATGTCCATGGAAAACGTGTTTTACCCCTAATTTTTCAGCAAGTTGATTAATCACACGAAATCCCATTGGATGGGGCTTCGGTGCCTCATGGCAAATTAGAATATCGGCTTGTTCATTTTCAATGGCTTCGATATCAGAAGGGAAAATAGACGTGCGATGACGTAATGGTACACCGCCACGCCAAATTTTTTCTTGCGGGCTATATTGGCAATAGTGGATAGGGTCAAAATACATTGGTTTATTGGGAGGCATCCAGATTTGTCCTCGGAATACGCCACCTAAGCCGGCAATGCGTTGACCTTGGATTTCAACAACACGATTATGCAAATTACGCGATTTCCAATGTGTCCCCCAAATTGCCTCAAATGCGGCGACAGTTTTGCTGTCATGATTACCGTGAATAAACCAAATATCACAATATTTTGCGAGTTTATCTAATTCATCAGGCGAAGAAAGTTGCAAGTCGCCCAAAATAATCAGGGCAACGTTGTCGTTTTCTTGTACGAAAGGATAAAGATGTTCATAACTTCCGTGCGGATCGCCTGCGAATAAAATCATCTTATTTCTCGTTGGTCAATGTGCGTTTAGTATGCTGTAAACCTTCAAGTTCTTCATCATTTAACACTTTTTCTACAACAGATTTCACTTGGTTATAACGGTCTAAATAACTTGGCGATTCAATTTCAATGTAAGGCACTTTGTATTTATCTAACAATTTCTTCAATAACTGTTGGAATTGTTGACGTTGTTTTTGGTTACCTAAACTACGTAATCCATCATCCACCCATTTTGTATTGTTTTTCAATAAAATGGTGACATCAAACGGGTATTCTTTGATCATAGAATCTAAGAATGGATGGGCTTTACCTTCGTATTGAATACAAAAAGCTTGCGTGGTAATGAAGTCGGTATCAATAATCGCCACTTTATGGGCGTGACGTACGGCATAATCAATATAGCGTTGATGACCTAATGCCATTTGTGGATAGTCAGAATATTGCATGGCTTGCTCATCGCCACCTAATTTTTCAAAGACATATTCCCGACCATATTCCCATGCAGAAGTGGTATTAAATACGGCAGCAAGCTTACTGACCAAGACACTTTTACCGCTGCTTTCACCACCCAAAATGGCAATAGTTTTTGCAAAGAATGGACGGACTTCTTTTGGAATGAATTTCCAATATTGGAAAGGTGTAGTTCGAATTTTCGTTGCAGATACATTAAAGAAAGAGCGGTCAGGATCCACTAAAGAAACTTCAAGGCCTAGGTATTTTTCGTATGGTGCTTTGTCTTGTGGCTCACTACTAAATACCATTGTCGGGGTAAATTGTTTTTCTTCAAATAGATTTTTTACTGCCTCACTCCAAGCTTGCCAGCCATTCGGATAACTTGGAATGCCATCTTCAACTAAATGATGGATAAAAATGTGATCGTTTTGATATTTAAAGATTTGTTGCATCCAGCGAAGGCGATCTTGTACCGTCGGCATGCGTTTCATTTTACTATCATAAAACAGTTTCAAATCGCGTTCGGTATCGCTACAGACAATTACGTGAAGTTCATCCACTTTACTAAATGCTTCATAAATCATATTAATATGGCCGGTGTGGACAGGGTAAAATTTCCCAAAAATCACACCCACTTTTTTATCGTGTTTGTTCGACATAATGTATCCTTCGCTAAATGACCACTGCGAGGTGGCTGAATAGTCCTATTTTATGCAATCTTTGTGCAAATAAAAACATTTTTCATTGAATGATTTTTTACTGTGACATTTTACGTTATACTACGACCTGCATTCTCAGGGCAGGGTGAAATTCCCTACCGGTGGTGACAGCCCACGAGCACTTAAAAGTGCGGTCAATTTTGATTACGTTTTACAAAATTGTTTCGCTTTGTACTTTTAAGGTTAGCAGATTTGGTGAAATTCCAAAGCCGACAGTATAGTCTGGATGAAAGAGAATAAAACGGATTGGGTTCCCAATTCCGTTCTATTTATTTGCATTTCTCAGCCCTGATTCTGGTTAATTTTAACGTAACAACAAAGGAAATTACGATGAATCAGTCAATTTTATCTGCATTTGGTGCGACCGGCGAAGAACGGGTAATTAACGCATTGAATGCATTCAAACAAGGTAATGGCGTATTAGTATTGGATGATGAAGATCGCGAAAATGAAGGCGATTTAATTTTCCCAGCAGAAACCATTACGCCAGAACAAATGGCAAAACTTATTCGCTATGGCAGTGGTATCGTGTGTTTATGTATTATCGATGAACAATGCAAACAGCTTGATTTGCCACCAATGGTTGAACACAACAATAGCGTGAATAAAACCGCGTTTACCGTGACGATTGAAGCGGCAGAAGGTGTGTCGACAGGTGTATCGGCGCAAGATCGCGTCACCACAATCAAAGCAGCAATTGCGGATCATGCAAAACCAGCAGATCTTCACCGTCCTGGGCATGTTTTCCCATTACGTGCTGCAGAAGGTGGTGTTTTAGCACGTCGTGGTCATACTGAAGCGTCCGTTGATTTAGCGCGTTTAAGTGGTTTTAAACCGGCTGGTGTGATTTGTGAAATTACGAATGATGATGGCACCATGGCTCGTGCTGCAGAAATTATCGAATTTGCGAAAAAATTTGGTTATGCGGTATTAACAATTGAAGATTTAGTGGCATATCGTCAAAAACACCAGTGCTAATTAAATGCTTGGAAAACAAAAGTGCGGTCAGAAAATCTTTTAAATTCTGACCGCACTTTGCGTTTTAGGCTTAATTCGTTTCCACAAAGCTTAATGCCGTTTCGACCACTTCGATTCCTGCGCCTTGCTTAAAGGCATTTTCACTTAAATAGCGTCGCCATTGTCTTGCCCCTTTGCAGTTTTGGAATGCGCCAAGCATATGTCGAACGATATGATTTAAATAAACACCTTGGCTCAGTTGTTTTTCAATATAAGGGAACATGGCTTCCACCGCTTGTCTTGGTGTGACGATATCCGCATTGGCATCAAAAAGCATTTGATCAACATAGCCCAACAATGACGGATTTTGATAAGCCTCACGCCCAACCATCACGCCATCCACAAATTGCAAATGATGTTTCATTTCTTCGATGGTTTTAATGCCACCATTAATTGCAATGGTCAACTGCGGAAAGTCTTTCTTTAATTGATAAACACGATCATAATCCAAAGGGGGAATTTCTCGATTCTCTTTTGGACTTAATCCTGAAAGCCAGGCTTTTCGTGCATGAACAATAAATTCTTGGCAGCCTGCATGATGGACTTTTTCGATAAAGTCGCAGAGAAATTCATAGCTATCCAAATCATCAATACCAATACGCGTTTTCACGGTGACAGGAATATTCACGACACGTTGCATTTCCGAAATACATTCTGCTACTAAATCCGCTTTTGCCATTAAGCAAGCACCAAACATGCCGTTTTGCACGCGATCGGAAGGGCAGCCGACATTCAGATTAATTTCATGATAGCCTCTTTCTTGGACTAATTTGGCACAATGTTTAAGCTGTGCGGGATCACTTCCACCGAGTTGTAGGGCAACTGGGTTTTCTTGCAAATCAAAATCTAAATGATCGTATTTCGCATGAATAATGGCGGGAGCCGTAACCATTTCAGTATAAAGCAACGCCTTTTTACTAAATTGGCGATGAAAATAGCGACAATGGCGTGTCGTCCAATCTAACATTGGCGCCACGGAAAAGCGTCCACGATAAAAGTGCGGTTGGTTTTCTGACATATTTTATTTCTCTTGAATCTTGTTACGGCGAAGATCTTCTGCTTGTTGTTCCTGCATTCGTTGACGGAAACGTCCAGCCGCAAAGTGGTAAAAAGGTTTCGGACTAAATTGGCGCGAAATTATGGAGGCAATGATACTGGAAATCAAGAGCCAAATCAGCACAGGTTGAGCCCCAGTCATTTCCATCACCACTACGCTGGCTGTCACAGGGGATTGTGTGCCACCGGCTAAAAAGGCTGCCATACATAAAATGACCAAGAAGCGTTGATCCACCATGCCGTTACTGATTTCCCATAACATGGTGCCGATACCCGCGCCAGTAGTGAGAGATGGCGTAAAAATTCCGCCCGCGATGCCATTCCAATACGTCGTAACCGTTGCGAAGAGTTTTAGTATCCCCACTTCAGGCGAAACGAGCTGTCCTTCTAATGCTCTTGCGACAACATCATAACCTGTTCCATAGGTTTGTCCTTCGCTGTAGGTGCCCAGAGCAGCCAACACTAAACCAAGTAATAAGGCAATATAAATAGGGTGTTTTCGGATCCAATCACGCCATTTGATTGGAGAAAGTCCCGCGAGTCCTTTGGCAAGCAGTCGTCCAAATATACCACCCAGTACACCGCAGACGAGGCCACAAATGGCAAGCCAAAGATATAAATAAGGAATAGAGGTTGTGCCCCTATAAACAGGAAAGTAAGGGCTATTGCCTTGAATCGCCACTAAAATAAAACCGGCCGCTAATACACCGAGCAACACGCGGCGTTCCCAGCGTAACATCACACCTCGACCAAGTTCTTCAATAGCAAAAATGACCCCAGCTAAAGGGGCATTAAATGCGGCAGCAAGACCGCCTGCTGCACCCGTTGCGATGAGTTCATTCGTACTTAAGCCGCGGAAAGCAAAGTTGTATTTACGACAGAAATTCCCCCAAGCTAGCATGACTGCAGCACCCACTTGAACAGAAGGGCCTTCACGTCCAACAGACGCACCGATAACCATTGCAAAGAAAGTAAGTGGAATTTTCCAAATGGTTTGGCGAAATTTAACCAGTTTTGTTTTATAACCATTATAAGGAAGATTAATGGAGGCAATCACTTGTGGAATACCACTGCCGCCAACATAAGGCGTGTATTTAGCGGTAAACCAGGTGAGAAAAGCAAGACCAAGCGGTAAAACGATCCAAACGGCGAGAGGGTATTTGGCTAACCAATAGGCATTAAATTCAAGTCCCATGTCGGCGAGTTTCGCAAATCCAAAGGAAAAAAGTGCAACAAATGTCGCACCAATCAGTAGACATATAAATTCTAGGGTTTTATGAGAGATACGATGGGTTTGTCGAAGTTTTTTATGGTAGAAATAACGTAAATGAAAAATGAATGAACGTAACATAATGATTGCCAACAAAATAATTCTGTTTGAAATTATAAAAGCCTAGTCACAGACAGGCAATTGATTTGGGAAAGTGCGGTCAGTTTTGTGTCGATTTTTTATCAAGCGATCCTTTGCGATCCTATTTCTGTTTAAATATTGACAATGTGAGGCGAAACCATTAAAATTCAGCGTCTATTTCTTCTGTCTATTGGATGGAGAGATAGATTTTGTAACAAACATTCTATTATGAATAACATTTAAACTGGAGCTTTTTTAATGGCAACTATCAACCAGCTAGTACGCAAACCGCGTGTGAAAAAGGTTGTAAAAAGTAACGTTCCTGCATTAGAGGCTTGCCCGCAGAAACGTGGTGTGTGCACTCGTGTATACACAACTACACCTAAAAAACCGAACTCAGCATTACGTAAAGTATGTCGTATTCGTTTAACTAATGGCTTTGAAGTAACTTCTTACATCGGCGGTGAAGGTCACAACCTTCAAGAGCACAGTGTTGTGCTTATCCGTGGTGGTCGTGTTAAAGACTTACCAGGTGTGCGTTACCACACTGTACGCGGCGCATTAGACTGTGCAGGCGTTAAAGATCGTAAACAAGGTCGTTCTAAATACGGCGTTAAACGTCCTAAAGCTTAATGGAACTCCGTTAAGTAAGGCCAAACGTCTAAATTAGTAAAAATTTAAATCAGAAACTCCAGTATCACATTAGCTCACTTTAAAGTGCGGTTAATTTTTATAGAGTTTTGGATATCCTGAAGATTAAATATACGGAGAAATTCGCAATGCCACGTCGTCGTAGTGTTGAACCACGCAAGATTCTTCCAGATCCGAAGTTCGGTTCAGAGTTACTTGCAAAATTTATTAATGTATTAATGGTAGACGGTAAAAAATCCGTTGCTGAAACCATCGTTTACGGTGCGTTAGACAAACTTGCAGAACGCACAGGTAAAGAACCTTTAGAAGCATTTGAAATTGCACTTGAAAACGTTCGCCCAACTGTTGAGGTTAAATCTCGTCGTGTTGGTGGTTCTACTTACCAAGTGCCAGTTGAAGTACGTCCAGTTCGTCGTAACGCATTAGGTATGCGTTGGATCGTTGAAGCTGCACGTAAACGCGGTGATAAATCAATGGCTTTACGTCTTGCAAATGAATTATCTGATGCATCAGATAACAAAGGCGCAGCAGTGAAAAAACGTGAAGATGTTCACCGTATGGCTGAAGCTAACAAAGCATTTGCTCACTTCCGTTGGTAATACGCTTTTAAAATTTAAGGGCTTCATCCTCGATGAAGCCTTACCCTTATATAAACAGATATTAAACTTAACAAGGTTATAATAATGGCTCGTACAACCCCTATTGAAAGATATCGTAATATCGGTATTAGTGCGCACATTGATGCTGGTAAAACTACTACCACTGAACGTATCTTATTCTACACCGGTGTAAGTCACAAAATTGGTGAAGTACACGATGGTGCAGCAACAATGGACTGGATGGAACAGGAACAAGAGCGTGGTATTACCATTACCTCTGCGGCAACTACCGCATTCTGGTCTGGTATGTCACAACAGTTCCCACAACACCGTATCAACGTTATCGATACCCCGGGACACGTAGACTTTACTGTTGAAGTAGAACGTTCTATGCGTGTTCTTGATGGTGCGGTAATGGTTTACTGTGCGGTTGGTGGTGTTCAACCTCAGTCTGAAACTGTATGGCGTCAAGCTAACAAATATCAAGTTCCACGTATTGCGTTCGTAAACAAAATGGACCGTACTGGTGCTAACTTCTTACGTGTTGTTGATCAACTTAAAACTCGTTTAGGTGCGAACGCTGTTCCTCTTCAACTTCCAATCGGTGCAGAAGAAAACTTCACTGGTGTTGTTGATTTGATCAAAATGAAAGCGATCAACTGGAACGAAGCTGACCAAGGTATGACCTTCACTTATGAAGATATTCCAGCAGATATGCAAGCAGCTTGTGAAGAATGGCGCCAAAACCTTGTTGATGCAGCAGCTGAAGCAACTGAAGAATTAATGGAAAAATATCTTGGTGGTGAAGAGTTAAGCGAAGAAGAAATTAAAGCAGGTCTTCGTCAACGCGTATTAGCAAATGAAATCATCTTGGTAACTTGTGGTTCTGCATTCAAAAACAAAGGTGTTCAAGCAATGCTTGATGCGGTTGTTGAATACTTACCAGCACCAACTGATATTCCAGCAATCAAAGGTATTAATCCAGATGAAACTGAAGGTGAACGTCACGCAAGCGATGATGAGCCGTTCTCTTCATTAGCATTTAAAATTGCAACTGACCCATTCGTAGGTAACTTAACCTTCTTCCGTGTGTACTCAGGTGTAATTAACTCTGGTGATACAGTATTAAACTCTGTACGTCAAAAACGTGAACGTTTTGGTCGTATCGTACAGATGCACGCTAACAAGCGTGAAGAAATCAAAGAAGTTCGTGCGGGCGATATCGCTGCAGCAATCGGCTTAAAAGATGTAACTACGGGTGATACATTATGTGCTATCGATGCACCAATCATCCTCGAGCGTATGGAATTCCCAGAGCCAGTAATCTCTGTAGCAGTAGAACCTAAAACTAAAGCTGACCAAGAAAAAATGGGTCTTGCATTAGGTCGTCTTGCTCAAGAAGACCCTTCATTCCGTGTTCACACTGATGAAGAATCTGGTGAAACCATTATTTCTGGTATGGGTGAGTTACACTTAGATATCATCGTTGACCGTATGAAACGTGAGTTCAAAGTGGAAGCTAATATCGGTAAACCACAAGTATCTTACCGTGAAACTATCCGCACTCGTGTTAACGATGTGGAAGGTAAACACGCAAAACAATCTGGTGGTCGCGGTCAATATGGTCATGTTGTTATTGACTTATACCCATTAGATCCAGAAGGTCCTGGTTACGAATTTGTAAACGAAATCAAAGGTGGTGTAATCCCTGGTGAATACATTCCTGCAGTTGATAAAGGTATCCAAGAACAGCTTAAATCTGGTCCATTAGCGGGTTATCCGGTAGTAGATATTGGTGTACGTTTACACTTCGGTTCATACCATGATGTTGACTCATCAGAATTAGCGTTTAAATTAGCGGCTTCTTTAGCATTTAAAGCAGCGTTCGCTAAAGCAAACCCAGTTCTACTTGAGCCAATCATGAAAGTTGAAGTAGAAACTCCACCTGAGTATGTGGGTGATGTAATCGGTGACTTAAGCCGTCGTCGTGCTATGGTTAACGGTCAAGAAGCGAACGAATTCGTTGTTAAAATCGATGCAGAAGTTCCACTTTCTGAAATGTTCGGTTATGCAACAGACTTACGTTCACAAACTCAAGGTCGTGCATCATACTCAATGGAACCGTTAAAATATGCTGAAGCACCAACAAGTGTTGCTGCTGCAGTAATTGAAGCGCGTAAAAAATAATTTTTTGTAACAATCCGCTCTATAAGTCGAATGGCTTATAGAGCATTTTCTAGGAAACTAAACAAATGTCTAAAGAAAAATTTGAACGTACAAAACC